>JAGHTZ010000088.1 GCA_018065065.1 Candidatus Equadaptatus faecalis
TACATACATACATACATACATACATACATACATACATACATACATACATACATACATACATACATACATACATACATACATACATACATACATTAGCCGCCTCGTTTAAGGCGTCAATTAAGTATTTCTTCCCCTCCTTTGAAACTGAACAAAAGTTCATTCCTCAAAATTTCCCCGAAGAAAAACAAAAAATTCAAAAAATAAACTCAAATATTGAAAATAAAAGAAGCGATGTGATAAACACCGCAAATGTTTGTTGCGTGCCGCGCCGTAGCCGAAAAGACGCGCACGGCGCGGTGAAAACATGACCTACACGACAAGAACAACGGTAAAAGCCTCAGACAGCGAACTTGTGGTAATAACCAAAGCGCGTGATATATGCAGCTACGTACTGACAATAACGGCGAAATCACCCAAACGCTTCCGCTTCACGCTTGCGACAAAACTGCAAAACTACGCGCTTGAAGCGGCAGAACAAATGTACCTTGCAAACGAAATATACCCGTCGGGGGAACACAAAAAAGAAATGGCAGAACAACGGCACGGGCATCAGGACAAAGCAATGGCGGCGCTCAAAATGCTCGGCTGGCTTACGCACCTTGCGGCGGAACAGGGCTGCATACTTCAAAAGCAATACGAAACGCTTGCGGGAATGCTGTACGGCTGCATGAAACTGCTGACGGCATGGAAGAAACTCTAAAGCCCGAAGGCGGAGGTTGGAAGCGGCGGCCAACGTTAATAACAATGGCAACTCTAATTGGTGGCTTCGCTCGCCCGGCAACAACGACAACAACGCGTACAACGTCAATAACAACGGCAACGTCAACGACAACAACAACGTCAACAACGACAATAATGCCGCCCGCTCGGATCTGCTTCCAAAGCCCGAAACAAATTCCAAGCGGAATTTGTCTGTGCGGGAAGCAAAGGAATCTCCGCCTGTCCGAAAGGACGAAAAGCGCGGCGGGGCAGGGCATCGCGAAAGCTATGAACTGTAAGGCGCAAGCCCCCGCCGCGAACGGAAAACACAAAAGAACAAAAAACAATGAAATACGAAGACATATACAGCCTTGAAAAACTGTACGAAGCGCACAGGAAAGCGAAAAAAAACAAACGCGGCAAAAAAGAAGTAATACGCTATGAACTCAACCTTGCGTACAACCTCTGCAAAACCGCAGAACAGCTCAAAAACGGCAGCTACAAACCGGGTAAATACAACGAATTTAAAGTGTACGAACCCAAAGAACGGCTGATACAGGCGCTGCACTACAACGACAGAATAATACAGCACGCGCTCTGCGACAACATAATCGCGCCGTACCTCGCAAACCGCCTGACCGCCGACAACGCGGCGTGTCAGAAAGGCAAAGGCACGCACTACGGAATAAAAAGACTGACCCGGCAGCTGAGAAAACACTATAAACGACACGGAACAAAAGGCTGGTTTCTCAAAGCCGACATACGCAAATACTTCGCCAGCATAGACCACGGTGTACTCAAAACAATGCTTGCGAAAGAAAGATTTGACGAACGGACGCTTGCTCTGCTTGACAAAATAATAGACAGCTACAACGCGGACACAGGCAAAGGAGTGCCCATAGGCAACCAGACGAGCCAGAACTTTGCGCTCTACTACCTTGACAAAATAGACCGGTACATAAAAGAAAAAGCGGGAATAAAACACTACGTCCGCTACATGGATGACATGGTACTGATAGACGAAAGCAAAGAAAAACTGCAAAAAACGCTTGAAGGCATGAAAAAAATAGCAGAAGGAGAACTGAAACTGCAATTCAACGAAAAAACACAAATAACGCCGCTGAAAAACGGCATAGACTTTCTCGGCTGGCACTATTACCTCACGGACACGGGCAAAGTGATACGCAAACTCAGGCAGACAGCCAAAAGGAGAATATTCGCGCGGCTTAAAAAACTGCAAAAAGACTACGCGGAAAACAAAACAGACATTGAAACGACAGACCAAAGCATGGCGGCGATAAGGGGACACCTGAAACACGGAAACACGGACAAACTGCTCATGGAAATACTGAAACGGTTTGTGCTGAGGAAGGAAAGCAAACCCCAAAACAACATCGAAAGATGATAAGCATAGAAGAAACTGCGAGCAACAGAAACAGAAGGAGGAAAAAAACAAATGAGAGAAACAAAAACAGCAAAGAAACTTGCGGCAGTCCTAATGCTCGTATCGTTCATTTTCGCGACAGTCTCACCTGCGATGGCGGGTGGACTTGCGAAGATAACGGACATAGCGGGCGGCAAGGGCGGAACAACAGGAAACGCCGGAACGATTTATTTTGGCAGCTACTGGCAGAGTTTTGCCGATGGCTACAGTTCGTCGTCAACGTATGATAATCCGGATGAGTTCAACAAAAACAACTACAACAAAGAAGGCATAAAATGGCGAGTGCTGTCAAACGCAGACGGAAAGACCTTCCTTATGTCTGACCAAGGGCTGTATGCAGACCAGTTTAACAGCAGTACAGCCATGGGCAATACGTGGTGTACGTCAGAAATCCGTGCGACAATGAACAACCAAACAGCAACGACCTTTGGAACGGACGGGAACGTAACGGCATGGGGCGGCTTTGCGGGAGACGCGTTCAGCGCGAAAGAATACGCGGCGATAGCGGCAACGACCCACACGGAGAATGGTGCAACTTCCGATGACAAAATCTTCCTGCTGAGCAAAGAAGAAGCAATGAACACCGACTACGGCTTTACGAACAGTACAGGTATAACAGCCACAAGACAAATGAAAGCTACAAACATGGCTAAACATGTGAAAATGTACGGCAACAGTACGGCGGCCTACGGTTATGACATTGGCAACGCTTATTGGTGGCTTCGCTCGCCCGGCGACAACGACAACTACGCGTACAACGTCAATTACAACGGCCGCGTCGGCGGCTACGGCGTCAACTACGACGGTAGTGCCGCCCGCTCGGCTTTAAACCTGAATCAGGAATCGGTTTTGCTTTTATCCGCCGCCGTAGGCGGCAAGGGAGCCGACGCTTGCGTCGGCGCGTTTGGTTTGGCGGACTATGCCGGCGCAGACGGCTGGAAACTGACGCTGAAAGACGCGTATAATGAAACGAATAATCCGACAGGCATAAAAGCGCCGACAAACGTGAGTGTAACGCAGGAGAAAGAAACTGCAGAAGAAAAATTTACTAAAATGGCAGACACGGCAGCGGCGCAGGCGGAAGGCAGCCGCGTAATGGACCTCACAAACGGCTACAAATATGGCTGGCTCAACCCGAAAGTATCATACAACGGAAAAGACGCAGGCGCGGACTACGTATCCGCAATAGCGGCTGACGGAGACGGAAACTACGTCAACTACGCCAAAATATCCAGCCAAACAGATGAAACAAACAAAGAACTGGACATAAACGGAGCGAACTCCACACTTGCCGACGGCGAATACAAAATGTACGTCTACGCCGAAAAAATTGGCAAAGACGCAAACGGCAATACAGACTATCAGACAGACTACGCCTCGGAACTTTCTTCCGGCTTTACCATCCACAAAGGCGGCGAAGACAAAAACGAGGGCGTGCTTGCCAAAGACTACGCCGACAAAGGCTTGACAGCCAACCTCGGCGGAGACTTCAACCTCTCATTTGAAAACGATACCTACGACACAGGCGTAACCGTCGGCGCAAATGACAATGGCACAATCACCGCCGATGCTACAAACGGTACAACACTGACAGGAGACATTTCTGTTGGAACCGGCGCGACACTGACAACGGCAAATACCTTCACGCTTGGCGGAGCAATAAGCGGAGCAGGCACAATAGAAAACACAGGAACGCTCAACGTCAACGGCACACTCGCCGAAACAGCGACAATAAACAACGGACAGGTCAACCTCGGCGCAGGAGTTGAATTTACCGGAGGCAACTTCACAAACTCAACCGGACTTGACTTCAACAACTCAATCTACAACTTCAGTGCCACGCTCAACAGCGCAGACCCGTACATAACGGCAGACGATAAGATAACCGTCAACGGAAACGCCACAGGAACAATAAAACTTGGCACAATAACGCTGAACGGAACCTCCTCAGACGGCTGGACAGTCGGAACCACGGAAGAAATGCAATACCTGAACGCGACGGGAACGGACACCAACCTCACCGTAGCGGGCTACAAAGTACAGACAAACACAGGCTACAAATACACCTTCAGCCAGTCTGTAGATTCAACAAGCGGCAACCCGAACTACGGCTACATGAGCGTACTCAAAGAAAGCGAAGCGGAACTCACGCTCAAAGACCTTGTCAACAACACAAGCCCCGCGGCAGGCGGAACAAACCAATACACAGTTGACGGACTTGACGACACCACAACCGAAGACCTCGGCGCCCTTGACAACACACTCAGAGGCGGAAAATTTGCCATAGTCGGAAGCAACGGAGACCCGACGACAGACATACTCGACGGAAACGGCAACGGCGGAATAATCGTAGCCGACACGACAGCCGGCGGAGCGGCAGGAGACGAACTCACCCTCAAAGACATAACGGTACAGAACTTCACCCCTGCCGTAACAAACAAAGAGGGCGGAATTGTCAACCTTGACAACGTCATCTTCAGCGACAACGAACTTTGGGACATCGTCAACGAAGGAACAGTCAACCTAACGGGAACAAACGAATTTGACAAAGGCATAAGCGGAGCAGACGGCGCGCTCAAAGGAACCGTAACAGCGGAAGACGGAGCGGCAATAAAAGGACAGGGAGTAAACGACAGCGTAATAAACACCGAAACGCTCACCCCTGCTGGAGACATAACAGTTACCGACATAACAATAAACGTAGCCGGAGCGACTACGGCGGCAGACGGAGCCGAATACACAGGCAACGGGGAAGAAACCGCTGTAATAAACACCGACACGCTTAACGGAAACGGCGACCTCACAGTCAAAGACATAACCATAAACGTCAAAGGCGACGGCGGAGACATAGCCGGAAACCTTACGCTTGAAGACATGACAATCACGGGCGCCGGAGTTGACGTAACGGAAGAAACAGCCGGAGGTCTTGACCTCAGCGGAGACGTAACGGTAGAAGACATAACCATAACGACAGGCGGAGACACCGCAATAGCGGACGGAAGCACAATCACCGGAAACGGTGTTGACGATGCCGTAATAAACACCGGTACGCTCACCCCTGCGGGAGACATAACAGTCAGCGACATAACAATAAACGTAACGGGAGCGACAACGGCGGCAGACGGAGCTGAATACACAGGCAACGGGGAAGAAACCGCTGTAATAAACACCGACACGCTTAACGGAAACGGCGACCTTACGGCAAAAGACGTAACGATAAACGTTACGGGCAACGGCGGAGACATAGCCGGCGAACTCACGCTTGAAGACATGACAATCACAGGCGCGGGAGTTGACGTAACGGAAGAAACAGTCGGAGGTCTTGACCTCAGCGGAGACGTAACGGTAAAAGACATAACCATAACGACAGACGGAGACACGAACATATCTGACGGAGGAACAGTTACGGGCAATGGAAAAGACACGGCTGTAATAAACACCGACACGCTGACAGGCGAAGGCAATGCCGAAGTCAAAGACATAACAATAAACGTCAACGACAAACTTGACGCTGAAAAAGACCTTACCGTAACAGACGCTGACATAAACGTCAAAGGAGACATAGAAATCGGCGGAAACGTCAGCATAACGGGAACGGAAGACGACCACGCGAAAATCAACTTTGACGGAGAAGGAACAATCGGCGGAAACGTAGCGCTTGACAACGGCGAACTCAACGGCGGAAAACTTGACATCAACGGAAACCTTGACACCAAAGGCGGAAGCAGCATAAGCGGCGACATAACGCTGAACGGTGACTTCAATGTCAACGAAACGACAACAATAAACGGCAAATTCACGCCGAAAGGAAACGTCAACTTCAACCTTGACGGAGAAGAAAAAGGCAACGGCTACGTCTTCATAGACAACACAGCAGCCGCAGAGCCGATGGATCTCTCAAACGCAATAGTCAACCTCATACAGACGGATACGTACTACAAACTTGCCGAAGGCGAAAGCATGACGCTCATAACCAAAGCCAAAAACTACATGGGCGACCCTGAGGTACAGACAAGAGAGGGTGTAAAGAAATACCTCTACAGCGTAGGACTTGACGCAAGCTCTGCCCTCATGCTCGGCTGCATTGACCAGGGCGCAGCAGACCAGACAAAGAGTTTCAGCGAAGCAAGACTTGCAGGCTCGGCGGCGATAAACAGCGCAAGCGACCTTGTAGCCTCAGTCGTAATGGAAAACGCGAAAGCTGAAAGCAAAGACTGGGAAGCCTTTGCGGCGATACAGGGCAGCCACAGCCGTTATGAAACAGGCAGCCACATAGACCTCAACAGCACAAACGTTGCGGCGGGACTCTC
>JAGHTZ010000089.1 GCA_018065065.1 Candidatus Equadaptatus faecalis
TCTTTTTGTCGCAACAGCCCTCTTTGTTTTCGCCAAATATAATCTGAAATCAGGTAAATTTATCCGTAAATTGTCCGACTGCACCTTCGGCGCGTATCTTGCCCATGCGGCTTTTGACATTTGGTTTCAGCGTATGGGGATAGTCACGGACAGATGCCCGCTGCTTCTGATTCCGGCGATCGCGCTTGCCGTTTTTGTCTGTTCTTTCGCAGCTTCGGCACTGCTTAACCGGATACCCTACGTGAAGAAATATATAGTATAGCAAGAGAAAGCAATTACAAATTACGAATGAAAAACTTTGAATCATCGTTCTTTCTGCGAACGGCGCAAGCTGTAGCGTAGAATCTATCGTCTCACCCGCTGTCATACCGCAGTGCCTCTGTGGGTATTCGGTGTCTCTGCCTTTGTCTTTTCATTCAAAAATCAAGGATTTTTAAGCCGCTGTGCCACATATTCAAGCATTGCGGAGAGACAAAGACCATGACGAAAAAGCCCTTCCGCTTCTAGTTTTTAGCTTATATCTTAATGCTTCCAATTTATAGCTTTTCGCTTTTGTTTTTTGCTTTTAGCTTTGAAGTTTTACTTACTGCTTAATGCTTAATGCTTACCGCTTAATTTTTCTTCCTGTAAAACAGCCCGAGGACACCGAGCAATGCCAATGCGCCGAATCCTGCGTTGCAGCCGCCTGATGATGAGGATTTTGTTTCTTCCTCACCCTCACCCTCATCCCAATCATAATCGATGTGAGACACAGGAATAGGCGTTTCGCTGCCGCCCGTGTAGGAATAGCCGCTTGGAAGCTGCACTGTTTTTCCGCCGTCTTTCACCGCTAACGTTTCGTCTCTGTAGTTGATTACCGTGCCGCCGGTTTCAACAGAAATTTCGGTTTTCAGCGGCAGCGTAAAATACGGACGTTCAAGCGTCAGTACCGAGCCTCCGGCTGCCGTTATTTTTCCGCCCTCGTCAAGATCGCCTTTGTCGGGATTGTAGTTAATTTCCGTAAGCGTCACTCTGCCCTTGCAGACAAGTTCGTTGTATGGCAAAATTGTTGTTATGCCGGTTATTTTCGCGCCTTGTCCGCCTAAACCGGTAAGAATGTCTTTATCTCCTGAAACCGTTATGGTCTGTTTGTAGCTTTTCTTGTCTTCAAGCGACAGGTTAAAGCCCCACATAAGCAGTATATTGCCCGCTTTGACAGCGTTGTCAAGCGTAAGGGCGGTAAGCTTTCCGTTTTCGTATTTCGTGTTTTTCAACACGAGCGAAGCAGCGCTCAGACAGTCGTATTTGGCGCCGATTATTTCTTTGTGCAGGTATATATTCCTGTTTTCCGCATTGTATCCGTCAAAGTTGAGGCTAATGCCGTTTTCGTTCTTTTTCACCACGGCGTAGCCTGTCGCCGAGGCGCTGTCGCTTCCGGCAAGGGCAATAATTCTGTCCGTATCGCGGCACGGGAAAAATGAATCGCCGCCTGCGTTGAATCTGCAGATGTCGTTTTCCGTGCCGTCAGACGGCGCGGAAAGCGTATCGTCCTTGTAGCTGATCTTGTATTCTCCCGCGTCTTCCGCAGACGTCTGCATAACTCCAGCTTCGCCTGATTTGGCGCCTCCCTTGACTGCGCTGAGTAAAAATATGCTGTCCGCATTTTTCAAGTTCAGAACGGGGCGCACACCATGGATACCTACATTGGAATCACTTATATCTCCCTCATCGTCCACAAAATATCTTACGGTTCTCCATCTCTTTGTGGCAAGCCACCAATCTTCCCCTAAACGTCTGGCAGATTTAGACAAGGATTCTGCCTCTTGCAAACTCAGCAGGGAGCAGCCTCCGTTTATTTTGTTTTCCTTCGCGTCCGATATAGTTGAGGCATAAGCTTTGACTTTTCCGTCAACGTAGAAGCTTTCGCTTTCAGTGCTGTCGAAAATCTCATATCTAAGCAGCTTGGTGTCCGAAAATTTTGCCCATTTGTCGCCGTTGTACAATACTGTCGTGCTGCTTTTCCCGTTAACGCGCGGCATTAGGCTCAATGTTTTAAAAACTTCCGCTGCCAAGACGGGCGAGACAAAGGCAAAGACAGCGCCGATTAGGATCAGGACTGAAAATAGTTTTTTGAGATTGCTTCGCACGATAAGCGCCTCCGAAAATTTTTCGTTACACAATGTTATTATAATACTTCCGCACTAATCCGCAACACTTTTCTTTGCTTTTTTTATAAGCAATTTTACCGATTTTTTACTGCGTATTTTGGCGGATTTTTGTACTTTTGCCCAAATTCCAGCCGCCGCAAAAAAACGGCCTGGGATTTTATAAAAAATTTTCCCAAGCCGTTTTGCAGATTGCTGTAAAGCTTATTTCGGTTCAACTTTTTTGTAGAACTGTGTTTTGAGGCTTCCGTCAACTCTGAGGAAGATACCTGCCTTGTCAAGCGGGTCATGCGTTTCGGGGTCGATGGTGAGCGTGGTGTGCGCCAGTTTGAGGTCTTTTGTTTCTTCAAGTGCCTTCGCGATTGCCGTTCCGTCTGTGCTGCCTGCTCGTTCGATTGCATTGAGAAGCCAAATTGTTCCGTCCCAAGCCATTACGCCGTTGATGAACTCTTCGCATTCCTCTTTATAAACCTCTTTGTAGCGTTCAAAAATCGGCTTTATGTTCGGGTCGTCAAGATACGCATGACTAATCCAGCAGGTGCCGATCATCGCATTGCCTGCGATTTTGTTCATCATTTCGCTGTAGCCGTCGCCGCCGACGATTGTTACGTCAAGTTGAAGTTCTCTTGCCTGTTTGATTATGAGCGCCATATCCTTGCCCATGCCTGGGAGGAAGAGCGCTCTGGCGCCTGAATTTTTGATTTTCGTGAGCTGCGCGCTGAAGTCAGTGTCCGTATCGCGGTAGCTCTCGTCGGCAACGATTTCGCCGCCGCAGCTTTCGTAGCTTTTGACAAAGAATTCACGGAGTCCCTGCGCATAGTCCGAGCCGGCGTTATAAAGAACAGCCGCGGTTGTAAAACCGAGGTCGCCGTAAATCAGTTCCGCCGCAAGAGCGCCCTGATACGTGTCGGTGAAGCAGACGCGGAATGAGTAGGGGCGAACCTTGCCGTTTTCGTCAACCGTAACAAGCGGGTTTGTGCCGACTGTTGAAATCTGAGGTATTTTTTTTCTGTTGACGACAGGCGCTGTCGCAATGTTGATACCGCTTGCATTCGCGCCGAGAATTGCGCATACGCCGTCTTTTCTTATCATTCTGCGAACTGCTTTTACAGCGTCTTTGCTTCTTGTTTTTGTGTCGTAAGGAATAAGTTTAATCTGTTTGCCAAGAACACCGCCTGCCTTATTGACATCATTAACAACAAGCTGTGCCATATTGTATTCGCTTATTCCGTAGGAAGCCTGGTCTCCTGTAAATGCTCCGAGGAAACCTATTGTAATTGTATCGTCATCCAGCCAGCCTGCCGAACTGCATACAGAATACAAACAGCCGGAAATAATAATAAGCAGAACTCCTATAATTCCTAAAGTTTTTTTGTCCATTGCCTTTTCTCCCTTAATAATTACCGTACAGCAATGTTCAAAACATTGCAAGACTATTGTAACAATTTTGACAAATTTAGCAAGTGTTTTTCACCCGTGAAACAAGCGCCCCTGTATTCCTGCTGAACGCTCTGTATTTCCTGTTGCTTTATATCCGTCTTTCTGCGGACGGCGCAAGCCGTAGCGCGGATCCAGCATCTTTGCCCCGCAGGGGCGGTTTAATCGCGGTTATATGATTTTAAAGTCAAATTCGGCGCGGGTTCCGCCGCCGTCTGAGTTCAGCGTAAAGCTGCCGCCAAGTTTGTCTTTTACAAGAGCCTTGACAATGTTGAGCCCAAGGTTGACTTTTGTTTTGTCTTTTGTGTCAAATCCGCAGCCGTTGTCTATAACCTGTATGGACGAGTACAGTTCGCCCTTTTTCGTTACTATGCGTACCATGCCGCTTTCCCTGTCGTTGAAGCCGTGTTCGAGGGAGTTTTGCAGCAGTTCGTTGACAACAAGTGCGATGGAGGTGGCTGTGTTGGCGTCAACTTTGAAATCATCGCCCTCAAGCGTTACTTCCACTTTTGCGTTGTTTCCGCTGTCCGCGAAGTATCTCATTGTGTTGTTGCGGATATTTACTATGACTTCGCCTAAATTTACGCTGTCAACGCCGACCTGCGACAGAATTTCGTGCGTAACGGCTATCGTCAGTATTCTGTTCATGCTTTCCTGAAGAACCTTGCGCGTTTCATGGTCTGACGCACGCCTGATTTGAAGCCGCAGAAGGCTTGCAACGGTCTGCAGATTGTTTTTTACACGGTGGTGCATTTCCTGTATGGCAACGGATTTGAGGATTATTTCTTTTTCTCTTTCTTTCTGTTCTGTAATGTCCCTGACAACAAGCGCAAAGCTGTGGTCTTTCCCGGGGTTCAGGGCTATTCTGCGGACTGCGAGATACAGTTCGCCGACGCTTACCTGCGTTTCTGTCATTCCCCCGTCGTCTTCTTCGGGAGGTTCCGCGGAAACAAGCGAGATATTTTTGTACTGCTGTCCGAGTATGTCTTTGACAAAGCCGAGCTTTTTGTACAGCTTTTCCGCAAGCGAGTTGCGGTAGGAAACCACGCCGTTTTTGTCAACAAGGACAAGCGCTTCGTCTATACATTCCGTAAGCCAGACGTCGTCCGCCGTCATGTGGGTTATGGCACGGGCTATTTTTCTGTAGCTTTTTGTTGAGAAGTGCAGCGTTTCGCTGTTTTGGGTACGTTCTTCGTCAACACGCTGCTCGCAGATAAGGACGCCGATTATGCGCCCCTCGTTGTTTATCGGCTCAACCGTCTGTATAACGTGGGTATTCTCCTGTGTCAGGGCTTTCATCTGTTTTGTGGCAACGCCGAGGCGCAGGGTTCTTGCGACAGCCGGCTCGTTCTGCGGTTTGGCAAGCAGCCCGACAACGGTTTTGCGGTAGGAGGACGGCACGTAGTCAGGCTTCGCTTCGGCGACGACTATCGCGTCCCCCTCCCTTGTCGGGCAGTCAATAAAAACGTCCGCATCCTGGAGGTTGGCAAGCGTTTTCAGCACAACCGACATTCCTTCAAGATAACGGACGTCTTCTCTTCTTAAATCAGTATAATAGCGGCACAGCGCCGCAATGCTTTTCTCTATTTCCATCAGCTGCCGAGTTTTTTGCTTTTCAGGATAATTTCGGATATGTCGCGCATTGAAAGTCCCTTTTCAAGGCTCATTTCGCGTATGTAGGTGTACGCCTGATTTTCGGACATGTTCTGTTCTTCCATGATACGTCCCTTGGCGCGTTCTATCGTGCTTCTGTTGTTCAGGCGGTTTGACGTTCTCTGCATTTCGCGGCGCAGTTTTTTGAATTCGCGTCCGCGTTCCACCATTACTTCAATGCTCGGTATCAGGGATTTTTCGTCTATCGGCTTTACAAGGTAGCCGCTTATGCCTATTGATTTCGCGTCGTTGATAAATTCCACGTCACGGTAGGCTGTCAGGATAACTATGGTGTCCACAAGGTCTTCGTCAGAAATCATTTTCGCCGCGGAAAGTCCGTCCAGCAGGGGCATTCTTATATCAAGCAGGGCAAGATTGGGACGGAATTTGCGGCACGCTTCAAGCGCGTCAAAGCCGTCGCCTGCTTCCGCAACAATTTTGTAGCCTGCGGCGGAAAGCAGCTCGTGAAGGTCCATTCTCGTTATAGGTTCATCGTCCGCTATGACAATGCTGATAGGGTTCTGTGCCATGTTTATTCCTGTTCCTCAAGCAGTTTTAAGCGCTCTGCCTCGCGCATTTCTTTTATGTCTTCGTCGGTAACGCCTATTTCGTCAAGAAGCACGTCAAAGCCCTCGCCCGTGACAGAGCTGATGACGTACACTTTTTCCGCGGGAACTCCGGCTTCGTAGAGTGCAACCTTGGCTGCTTCTATCTGCTCAGGCGTTGCTATATCGCATTTCGTTACAAGGCCGATAATCGGTTTCGGGAAAAGAGCGCTGTACATGGGCGGGAAATAGGTAGTGTCTTTGTCGGCGGCAGACTGCATAAACACCATCAAATCCGCCTCTGCAGCGGCAACAAAGAGAGCGCCTCTGTAAAATTTCTTTTCGAGATATTCGCCGGGGGTGTCGTAAATGAATTTTCCTACAAGATCCAGCGCCTGCGTTTTGTGATATTTTATATCTTCATTCAGTATGCGCTGGGTCAGCGTAGTTTTACCGCACTGTGTTTTTCCGACAAGGATAAGCTTTTTCATTAGGTTTTGGTAATAACGGTCGGGGTAAAGCCCATAAGCTCCGGCAGAATTCTGTTGATGTCCTGAGCCGACGCCTGAACGTCGGCAACCGTGCCGGTTATAATCAAAGCACCGTTGAAACGGTCAACAAAGCAAATTTTGACGTTGCCCGCTTTGGTGGCGATATCAGCGGCGATTATAGCCGCCTCGCCCGGGGTAATCGTGAAAATTCCGAGAGCGCCTTTTTTGTCGATGAGCCCGAGTTTCTGATACAGGTGCGCGTCGGGGCTCGCAATTATGTGCGCCATTGTAATCTGCTTGCCGGGGACAAATTCTTCTATGACGCGCTGTTTGCCCTCGTCATTAGGCCTTGCGACGCCCGGTCTGGGTTCGCTCTGCTGCTTGGTTTTGAATTCGTCTTCCTTGTCAGGAGGGATATACACCATCAGTAACGTCTCCTTTTATATTGCTGCCTGTAAGTTCACATTTATTTCCGGCGGGCAACATCTGCCGCAGGCAGACCACCGCTGTTTTCCGTGAGTTAATATACGCCGTTGTACGCCGCTTTGAAAAGTCCCCTGAGGTCTTCCCTCGTCGGTTTCACCGGCGTTGTTTCCATGGTCGCGTCGGCAAGAGCGGCGTCCAGCATGGAATCAAGCTTTTCGTCAAATTCGCGGCGGTCAATTCCGGCGTCCTTTATGGAATCAGGAATACCTATGCGCTTCAAAAGTCCGCGTATGGCGCGTATGGCGCTCAGTGCGCCTTGTCTTGTCGTGGATTTGTCCAAATTAAGGACGGCGGCAAGCTCAGCGTAGCGTTCTGCCGTTCCCGTAAGGTCTTTGTTGCAGCCTGCCGTGAAGGTCATAACGTACGGCATGAAAATACCGCAGGCACGTCCGTGCGGAATATGGAACTTCGCGCCGAACGCGTGGGCACAGGCATGGTTCAAGCCGAGCCCTGCGTTGTTAAACGCAATTCCGGCGAGGCAGGAGGCAACGTGAAGCGCTGTTCTTGCCTCGATATTGTCAGGATGTATGTAAGCTTCATGCAGGTTTCTGCAGATAAGCTTAACGGCTTTTTCAGCCATTGCGTCCGAGCAGTGCGCGTGATTTGTCGAAACGAACGCCTCAACAGCGTGCGTGAGTGCGTCAACGCCCGTATCAGCCGTTGTTTTCGGCGGAACGGAAACGACCAGAGAGGCGTCAAGAATTGCCGCGTCGGGCAAAAGCCTCTCGTCTTCAAGCGGATATTTAATCTGCTTGGCGCTGTCGGTAATAACCGCGTAGCTGCTGACTTCGGAGCCCGTGCCGCTCGTTGTCGGCATAACGCAGAAGAAACAGTGCTCCGTCACAGGTTTGTTGAGATTTACAAAGTAGCGTATCGCCTTAGCGGTATCTATTGCCGAACCTCCGCCCAAAGCGACAACGCTGTCCGCTTCATGCTCAAGCAGAAGCTTCATTCCGGAAACGACGACCTCAATATCGGGGTCAGGCTTAATGTCGGAAAATATGCAGTATTTGGCGCCTACCGCGTCCAAAGTATCGGTTATGCATTTGACTTTGCCGCTTTCGTGCATAAATTTGTCCGTGACAATAAACACGCATTTTCTGTCCTTAAGAACTTCGGGCAGAGCTCCGTCACCTACGTATATCTTGGGTCCCACGACAAACGTACTCATAACATCAACTCCGATACGGCACAGCGTACGGGAACCTTGACGCCGTCCCGCTGCGCTTTGTGAGTGTATGCAAAACAAACGTTACGGATAAATTATAATCTCTGCTCCGATTGAATGTCAACAAAAAAGTCCGCTCTGAAAGCGGACTGTCTAATCAATATGGAGCCGGCGAGTGGATTCGAACCACCGACCTGCGCATTACGAGTGCGCTGCTCTACCGACTGAGCTACACCGGCAACGCCATTTTGAAAAAAATGGCGGTCCTAACGAGATTTGGACTCGTGTCGCAGCCTTGAAAGGGCTGTGTCCTAGACCGCTAGACGATAGGACCGCAAACTGGTGAGTCGTTGGGGACTTGAACCCCAGACCCTCGGATTAAAAGTCCGATGCTCTACCAACTGAGCTAACGACTCAATCACCACGAGGGAATATTTTACATTAATTTTTCGGAATGTCAACCGTTTATTGAATATTTTTTATTCAGGCAGGATATTTTCAGCCAACAGTTTGCAATTACACTGCGAATCAGGACATTCCGTACAGCCCAGTTCCATTCTCAGCCACGCTTCGGCAGGGTGTTTCCACGCAAGCATAGTTGCTGTCTGAAGGTGCAGGCATTTTGCGGTGCAGGGCTTTTTCAGTCTGTTTATGCCGCCTACTCCCGTTTTGTCAAAGCTTTCCATTACGGCGTCACAGTTCGCGATATTTTTTGTTTCGCTGTCCGAAAGCAGTCTTCTGCGAAGCTCCGCATATTCCTTATGCCATTTTTCAACCGCTTCCCTGTTGTTTTCCAGTTCTTTTTCAAGCACGGGTATTTTGTGTTCCGTTTCAAGCTCCGCACAGCGTTTGTCAAGATACGGGCACACAAGCCAGAAAACGGTGGGAAACGGCGTGCCGTCCGACATAAACGGAGCACACGCAAGCACCTGTGGGAAACCCCATTTACAGCGCACAGCGGCGCCAAGCACAAATCCCGTGTCAAAATTGCGCGACGCGCTGTTCAAAAGCAGGATTTTTTTGTCGGTTCCGGTAAGAGGAGTGCAAAAAAACGGAGGAGAGAACTCCTCCGGACCGGACACGTCCTTAATAATCTTTTCCGGCATATCCGCCGCCGCGCCGCATTCTGGATGCCCGCGGGTCCTTAGTCTTGCCGTTGAGGTCGGCAATTTTTTCGTCGCTGAATTTCATAAAGTTTGAAAGCTTCTTTTCAAAATCGTCTTCCGGCTTTCCTCTCTGCGGCAAAGGCTCTCTGACCTGCAGAGCCTTGATTGAAAGGTCAATTCTCCCCTTGTCGTCAATTTTGATAACCTTTGCCGTTACTTCCTGACCTACGGCTATGATATCTTCAACCTTCTTCACGTAGTTGTGGGAAAGCTCCGATATGTGTATCATAGCCTTTTGTCCGCCGGCAAGACGCACAAAAGCGCCGTAAGCAGCAACGTGTTCCACCTTTGCCGTTACCGTTTCGCCTATCCTGACTTCCTTTGCTTCATGGGTTTGTTCCGCCATGTCCAAACGAGCCTCCATGCTTTTTATGAGCAGATTTTAGCACATTTTTTTAAATTTCAAGCATTATTTTCTGTTTTTTATGCCAAGTTCGTCAATAAATGTTTCGCGGAGAACCTTTATGTAGGTTCCTTTCATTCCGAGACTGCGGCTTTCAATAATTCCGGCGCTGCTTAACTTGCGCAGAGCGTTGACTATGACGCTGCGCGTAACACCGGCTTTATCAGCTACGGAGCTTGCCACAACTATTCCCTCTCTGCCTTTCAAATCCTTCATTATGCAGCGCATTGACTCAACCTCGGAGAAAGAGAGCGCACGCATCGCCATCTGAACCACAAGCTGCTCCCTGCCTTTTTCTTCGATTTTTTTGCTGCGCTCGTTAAGGAACTCTATCCCGACAACCGTACCGAGATATTCCGCAAGCACAAGGTCTCTCGTGTCAAACTCGCAGCCGAAACGGGCAAGGATAAGCGTTCCCAGCCGTATTCCGGAGCCGTTTATGGGAACGTAGATTGAATGTTTGTTTGAATAGGTACAGTTTTCTTTCGGGTCGTAAGCACAGAAGCCGTGGTCAGAATAATTCAAAACCGACTCACGCAATCTGTTCAAACGTTCTACGTACTGATCCGGCAGCAATGCCCTCTCCAAAATCGCGTCCATAATAGGGCAGTCGTATGCGCTGACAAAGGAATGTCCTAGTATCGTGCCCTCGGTATTTACAATATAAACGTTCGCGGCTGACAGGTCGGACATCAGCCTCGCAAGTCTCGGATAATCTACGGGACTGTTGACGTCGGCAGACTGCAGCTCCCTGCTGACTATCCTCGTTTTTTCAAGCAGATCCTGCATCGCTGAAGGGTCAAGCAGTTTCGGTCTTGCGTCTATTAGTTCTTTCGGCGTAGTATTCACAAGTTGTCAGTCCTTTCGTCAGACTATCCGTTCGCACGCGGATGAGCCTGCATGTAGCTTTTCTTTATCTGTTCCGTCGTGATAAGCAGATATTTCTGCGTAGTTGCTATGCTCTCGTGTCCGAGCAGTTCCTGAACCACCCTCATAGGAGCCCCGTGCTCAAGCATGTGAGTCGCAAAGCAGTGCCTCAGCGTATGCGGCGAAATTCCGTATATGCCGAGTTTTTTGCCGGCTTTGAGAATTATTCTGTGCACGGTTCTGACGGTGAGCCTGTCCGCATTGCACTTACCGGACTTAAAAACCGCGCCGTCGCCGCCGGTCGCCGCCGCCCAGTCCTCCAAGAGTCTCTGAACGCCGCTTCCGAACGGAACGTGCCTTTCCTTGCTTCCCTTACCGACAATGCGCAGCATCCGCTCGTCAAGCTCAATATCGTCCCAGTTCAGCCCGACAGCTTCCGAAACGCGGAGACCTGAGCCGTACATAAGCTCAAGAAGCAGCCTGTCGCGCATAAAATTTTTGCCCTCGTCCGGCCCTTCCGTAAGCAGCCGCACAGTATCCTCATACGATATGGCTTTCGGTATGGAATTGTCGGTTTTCGGACCCTTAAGCCCCTCGGCAGGGTCGCTCTGGATAAAACCCCTCAGGGAAAGCCATTTCAGGAAACCCCGCACGGCGGAAAGCTTGCGCGAAGCGGAACTCTTTTTGGAACCGACACCGAGTATGCTGCTCAGGAAAATTCTTATCGAATCCCTGTCAATTTCGGCAGTCTTTGTAATTCCCTGCCCTTTCAGATACCCCGCGAACTGCTCCAAATCGCTCGCGTAATTTATGAGGGTGTTCTCCGAACGCCCTCTTGACTTCATATACGCCGTAAAGGCTCTGATTGCTTCCTCAATGTTTTCCATGAGCGTATTCTAACTCTGATTTGCTCACATTTCAAGAAATATTTAGAAAATTCATAAAATATACAACAAAACAAAAAATCTCCGGTGCCGGAGATTTAATCAAATAAATTGCTGTTTTCTTCCATAAAGCTTCGCAATGCATTTTCAGAGCGTTCGGCATACGCCGTGCAACGCTCCGCGCGTTTGTGAATTTTCTTTCCGGGAAGTTTTGGCATTATTCCGAGGTTGGCGTTCATTGGCTGGAACGTTTCAGGAAGGGCGGTTTTAAGATATTTCAGCAGTGAGCCGACTGCCGTTTCTTCGGGAAATTCCGGAAGTTTTTTCCCGCTGAGTTGCGCAAAGCAGAACAGTGCCGAGCAGAGTCCCATTGCCGTGCTTTCAACGTAGCCTTCCACTCCGGTAATCTGCCCTGCAAGAAAAAGATTTTCTTTTCCAACGGGACGCAGATGTCCGTCAAGCGCCTCCGGCGCACAGACAAAGAGATTTCTGTGCATTACACCCTTTCGCACGAATTCAGCGTTTTCAAGCGCGGGAATCATTCTGAAAACCCTTTCCTGTTCTCCCCATTTCAAATTTGTCTGAAAACCGACAAGGTTGTACAGCGTTCCCTCCAAATTGTCCTGCCTGAGCTGAACGACCGCGCACGGGCGCTGACCGTCTTTTTCTTCAAGCCCCACGGGGCGCAGAGGTCCGAAGAGCAGCGTTTTTTCACCGCGTTTTGCTATGACTTCTACCGGCAGACAGCCTTCAAAATGCTTTATTTCTTCATCTTCAAATTCGTGGCGCGGTGCCGTTTCTGCGCTGACAAGCTCATTCCAGAACGCGGAATATTCTTCTTCGTTCATGGGACAGTTGATATAGTCCCCTGTGTCGCCGTATCTGTTTGCCCTGTACGCTCTCGTCATGTCAACGCTTTCGAGGGTGACAACAGGGGCAACCGCGTCGTAAAAATAGAGGAATTTTTCGCCCGTGAGTTTTCCTATTTCTTTTGCAAGGTCAGGCGAGGTTAAGGGACCGCTGGCGATAATCGCGCAGCCGTCGGGAATTTTTGTGATTTCCTCACGCACTGCTTCAATATTCGGATGCCGTGAAATTTTTTCGTCAATCAGAGCCGCAAATTTTTCCCTGTCAACCGCTAGCGCGTTTCCGGCAGGCACGCGGCTCTGTTCCGCGCAGTCCATGATAAAGCTTTTCATAGCGCGCAGTTCCTGTTTCAGAATCCCCGCAGGGGTTACGGGTTTGTCGCCTCCGAGAGAATTGCTGCACACAAGCTCGCCCAAAAGGGCTGTCCTGTGCGCGGGAGTAAATTTCTGCGGGCGCATTTCAAAAAGCGTTACTCTAATGCCCCGCTGCGCAAGCTGCCATGCGGCTTCGGAACCTGCAAGCCCTCCGCCGATGACCGTTGCGTTACATGTCTGAGACATTCCCGTCCTCTGTTTCTTTCTTTTTGGCAAGCTTTGCCGCGAGTTCCTGCGGAAGCTTCCACGCTACGTAATCACAGTCCGGATAGCGCGTGCAGGCATAGAAGAAACGTCCTGCCGCCTTTCCGTTTTTGGCGCGGCGGCGCACAAGCTCGCCTTCGCCGCATTTCGGGCATTTAATTCCTGTGGTTTTTACAACGTTTGCCGTATATTTGCATTCGGGATATCCGCTACAGGCTATAAACTCGCCGAAACGCCCGCTGCGTTTCAGAAGCGGTTTTCCGCACTGCGGACAGTTTTCGCCGGTGTATTCAGGTTCGAGGTGCATCGGCTCCCCGTTTTTAGCCACGTCGTCAAGCAGAGGTTTGAAATCCTTCCAGAACGTTCCGACAAGCTTTCTCCATTCAAGAGCGCCGTCGTCAATTTTGTCCAGACTGTTTTCCATGTCAGCAGTAAAACCGACGTTGTCTATGCCGCTGAAATATTTGAGAAGGAAGGAATTCACCGTTCTGCCGAGCTTCGTCGGCGCAAGCTTTTTGTCCTCGCCGTGCTCCACGTAATTGCGTGCCGAGAGCGTTTCAACTATCGTCGCATAGGTTGAAGGACGGCCGATTCCCTTTTCTTCAAGAATTTTGATAAGCCCTGCTTCGGAATAACGCGCAGGCGGCTGTGTAAATTTCTGTTCGGCAAAAATTTTGTCAACAGAGAGAATTTCGCCCTCTTTTGCTGGCTGCAAATCCACGGCGGCGACGGATAACGGATATACTCTGCCCCAGCCTTCAAAGGCAACGACGTTGCCGCTCTGCTGAAGCGTATAGCCGCTGTCCGCGCAGGTGATGGTATTTTTTGTTATTCTGGCGTCCGACATCTGGCTTGCTATGTAGCGTTTCCATATTAAATTATAGACGCTGTACTGTTCGGGCGTAAGATATTCCTTTATCGAATCCGGCGTAATGGAAGCATCCGTGGCGCGTATGGCTTCGTGCGCGTCCTGCGCGCGTTCGTCAGGCTGGTAAAGGTTGGCTTTGGCAGGAAGAAACGCCTTGCCGTAAGTTTTTTCTATGAAGCTTCTCGCTGCCGAAACCGCTTCCGGCGCAAGCCGGAGACTGTCCGTACGCATGTAGGTGATAAGACCTGTCGCGCCTCTGCCCGGAAGTTCCACGCCTTCATAGAGGCTCTGCGCTATGCGCATTGTTCTGCGCGGCCCGAAGCCGCACCTTGAAGAAACATCCTGCTGAAGCGTCGAGGTTTTATACGGTGCAGGCGCTTTACGCATACTTTCTTTCGTGTCAAAGCTTTTTACGGTCAGCTGTCCCGCTTTGAGCGCCGCTTTAACCTTGTCTGCCTCCGCTTTGTTCGGAATTTTAAATTCTTTTCCCTGATACTTAACAACTTTGAGTTTGTATTTTCTGCTGTCCGCAGAGGCTTCAACTTCTATATTCCAGTATTCTTCTTTTTGGAAATTTTCTATCTCTTCTTCTCTCTCGCATACAATTCTGAGAGCAACTGACTGAACACGCCCTGCGGAAAGCCCTCGTTTGACTTTTCTCCAAAGCAGCGGACTGAGCTCGTAGCCGACAAGACGGTCAAGCACGCGTCTTGCCTGCTGCGCGTTCACGAGGTCAAGGTTTATGTTATCCGGCGACGCCACTGCTTTTTCCGCGCCGTTTTTAGTGATTTCATGCATTCTGATACGGCATTTTGACGCGGGGTCGATATCCAGCAAACTTGCAAGATGCCACGCTATCGCTTCGCCCTCGCGGTCAGGGTCAGAGGCAAGCAGCGTTTTTGACGCCTGTTTTGAGGCTTCTTTCAGTGTCTTTACCAAATCTCCCTTGCCGCGTACAAGCACGTAATCAGGTTCGAAATTATTTTCAACGTCTATCGCCATACGCGTTCTGGGAAGGTCTCTGACGTGTCCTACGCTCGCAAGAACCTCGTACTTGCTGCCGAGAATTTTGGATATCGTTTTCGCCTTTGCCGGAGACTCGACAATCACAAGAGTCTTTCCGCTGCAGTTCGGCACACCGCGCTTAACCGTGCTTTTGCCTGCACTTGTTTTTTTTGCGGGCGCTTTTTTTGCGGCAGTTTTTTTCACAGCTGTTTTCTTTGCTGTTTCCGCTTTTGCCGACGTTTTTTTAACAGCAGACTTATTCGTGCTGTCTGCGCTTTTTGCTTTTTTTTCAGCCATGCCTGTTACCTCTTGAATATAATATCTTGTTCTGTGCTGACGGCGAAATATTTAACTATCTAAATGATATCCTGTCAACAGTATTTTTTCAAATTATCTGTTCCGCGAAAGAACGTAGCGTCCGGGGGCAGACGTTTCTATCAGCCCGAAAGCCGCGAGCAGCGAGACCGTTTTAAGCGTTTCTCCTGCGGAAATGCCGGAAATAACCGCGATGTTGTCAACAGTCAGGTCATTTTCCCCCGCTATCGTTTTCAGTATTTTTTTCTGCGTTTCGTTTAATTCGGGAAACTGCGGAGCCGTCTCCTGCAAATTTTCAAAATCTATCTGCACAGCTTTTCTGCCGAAGAACGCGTCAAGACTTATCAGCGGGTACGCCCCGTCAAATATCAGTTTGTTCGTTCCTTCCGACGTACTTTCCGTTATCCTGCCCGGCACCGCCCAGATTTCCCTGCCGAGTTCAAGCCCGAGACGGGCGGTGATAATGGCGCCGCTTTTTTCAGGCGCTTCGGCAACGACTATTCTTTTTGAAAGAGCCGCGACTATTCTGTTTCTCTTCGGGAAATGCCATGCTTCACCCTGCGTTCCGAGAGGAAATTCAGAAATTAACGCGCCTTTTTCTTTTATGCGTTCAAAAAGTTCTTTGTTTGAAAAAGGATATACGACGTCAACGCCCGTTCCCAAAACTGCAAAGGTCGTACCGTCTGCATTGCAGCAGCCTGAATGAGCCTGTCCGTCTATTCCGGCGGCACCCCCGCTTATAACCTGCGTATTTTCGGACGCTGCCCTGTTTCCTATGTTGTAAGCCACCTGTTTGCCGTACGAGGTCGCGCGGCGCGTGCCTACAACCCCGACCGTTTTCCCTGAAACAGCAGTCGTACTGCCCTTAAAATAAAGCACCAGAGGCGCGTCCTTCAAATCGCGAAGGGCTTTCGGATAGCTGTCAGAACCGTATGCAATAAGCGTTGCTCCGAAAGCGGAACAGCTGTCGTATTCTTTTTCCGCCCAGCCGTTTTTCTCCGCCTCAATGAGACGTCCCGCGGCATTTGCGGTAAGGAGCGTTCCGGCGAAACGTTCAGTGTCTTTCCAGAGTGCTGACGGTTCCGTTTCCGCCGCGCAGAATTTGTTCCACGCGCGCAGATCGGCGCCTATACTGTTTAAAAGCAGGAAAGCTTTTAGTTTTTCATCCATGAAAGCACCTCGCCCTCCCTGTAGCTGAGAGCTTCCGAAACGTGCTGAATTTCAATTCTCGGCGAAGCTTCTATGTCTGCAATAGTCCGCGCAACACGCAGAACTCTTGAAATGCCTCTGCCTGACAGCCTTACCCTGTTCACCGCGGCAAGCAGAAAATCTTTTACCTCAGGCTTTATGTTCGCGCTGCGGCGCAGAAGTCTTTCGGGAATTTCGGAATTGCACTGGAAACCGAACTGTTCCCAGCGCTCAGCCTGAATTTTTCTCGCCGCTGTCACACGCTTGCGGACTTCCGCGCTTGTTTCGCCGCATTTTCCCTCAATAGCGACAAGCTCTTCCGGCGTAAGGCGCGGAACTGAAACATGAAGATCTATTCTGTCCAGAATAGGTCCTGAAAGCTTTCTGTTGTAACGGGCTATCGCCGACGGCGTGCAGGTGCAGTGCT
This sequence comes from Candidatus Equadaptatus faecalis, assembly GCA_018065065.1. Taxonomy (NCBI): domain Bacteria; kingdom Thermotogati; phylum Synergistota; class Synergistia; order Synergistales; family Synergistaceae; genus Candidatus Equadaptatus; species Candidatus Equadaptatus faecalis. The sequence continues at coordinate 16,493 of JAGHTZ010000089.1, forward strand.
CCACAGGGTCTCCAGCGTAACCGCACGGACACGGGTTGCAGGCGGCAACCATCAGCACTTTTGCAGGATAAACAACGCTTCCGGCGGCGCGGCTTACTGTCATATAACCGTCTTCAAGCGGCTGACGCAAGGCTTCAAGCACATCGCGCGAAAATTCGGGGAATTCGTCAAAGAAAAGTACGCCTCTTGACGCAAGGCTGATTTCGCCGGGGCGCATATTTGCCCCGCCTCCGCAAATGGCAACGGCGCTCGCCGTGTGGTGGACGGAACGGAACGGTCTCTGCCTCAGATTCTGCATTTGTATTCCGGCGGTGCTGGTCAGCTGCAGAACTTCCATCATTTCGGTGTTGGAAAGCGGCGGAAGAATGCCCTGCAGCGCCTTGGCAAGCATTGTTTTGCCGGAGCCCGGAGCCCCTACAAAAAGTATGTTGTGGTGACCGGCTGCGGCAATTTCAAGCGCGCGTTTTGCAACCGTCTGTCCTTTTATGTCGGAAAGATCTGGATCCGCCGGAGGCACGCTGTCAGCAGGCATTGTGCGTCCTATTCTGCCAAGCTCAGATTCCCCGCGCAGATGTCCGAGAAGCGATTTCAAATCGGGTACGGCATAGGCTGTAACCCCTTCAACGAGCCCGACTTCTTCCGCGTTGTCTGCCGGAACGTAAAGCACAAGATTTTTTTCTTTCGCAAGAAACGCGGCGGGGACAGCTCCCCTTACGGCGCGGAGACGCCCGTCAAGGGCAAGCTCACCGAGGAAAAGCGACGGCTGTTTTACCTTTAGCCCCGCCTGAGAGCAGGCTATTCCGACAGCCATCGGAAGGTCGAGCAGAGCGCCTTCCTTGGGAATGTCCGCAGGCGCAAGATTAACCGCCACGCGCCCCTTGACCTTGATTCCCACGGAGCGAAGGGCTGCACGCACTCTTTCGCGGGCTTCCCTAACGGCAGTATCCGGAAGTCCCACAACGGAAATCATGAAAAGGCCTCCGGTGGTCTCAACTTCAATTTCTACGGGAAACGCCTTTATACCCTGAAGTGTAACGCCTGCCACGGAATTCATTGTATCCCCTCCGTAATATCTTTTATATGCTCAATTTCCGTCTGACCGTCAGGATTGATTGTAACGGCAACCAAATCTATTCTCCAAAAGCCTTCGTAATTGTTTTCCGAGACCCATATTCTTGCCGCGCGGACAAGTTTCTTCAGTTTGTCGGGACCGACTGTTCTGTCCGCCGGAAGAATTTTTCCCACGGAACGGGTGCGCACTTCGGCAAAAACTATATCTTCCCCGTCACGCGCAACAATGTCAATTTCGCCGAAACGCGAGCGCGCATTTCTCGCAAGAAGCCTGTAACCGAGCGACGCAAGATATTTCGCCGCAAGATTTTCGCCCCGTACTCCCGTTTTCAGATGTTCGGGAGCGCTGTCGTCAATAGTGACGTCAACAGGCACGGACGAAAAAAACGAAAGGGCTTTTTCAAGCGTGCGTTCAAGACTCATTCTGCAGTACAACTCCCCTGAAAGACAGTCTGTGCACGGGAGACGGACCAAGCTTTTTAAGGATTTCCCTGTGCATGGCGGAGGGATAGCCCTTGTGCCCCGCAAAACCGTATTCGGGATATATTTTGTCAAGTTCAAGCATAACCCTGTCGCGCAGAATCTTAGCCACAACGGAAGCCGCCGATATTGCGGGGACTTTGTCGTCGCCCTTGACAATGCATTTCTGTTCCGACATAAGTCCGGGAATTCTCCGGTTGCCGTCCACAAGCGTCAGGTCAGGCCACACGGGAAGCTGCTCTACCGAACGCCTCATGCACCAGAGCGACGCGGCAAGTATGTTCGTTCTGTCAATTCTGTACGGAGTGGCAGCCTGGGCACGCCACACCACGCCTATGCGGCATATTGTTTCAAACAGCCTGTCACGCGCCTTTTCCGTCATCTTTTTGGAATCTCTCAAACCCTCGGCAATAAGAATATTTCTTTGTTCGCGGGTCAAAATAACGGCAGAAGCGACTACTGGACCTGCCAAAGGTCCTCTGCCCGCCTCATCGGTTCCGGCAATGACAGGATAATTCATTTAAGGCTCTCCCAAAGCGGGGCATCCCCCGGCTTTTCAAAGCTCATTCTGCCGAATTTTCCTGCCGCGAGAGCGTTGAGCATGGCTTTTCCGGCGGCTTCGCAGTCCACTTCCCCGCCGGCGACAAGTTTGCCGAGCCTGCGGCCTATTTTGTCAACTATTTCGCTGCCGTTTCCTTCCACAGAAATTCCCCACGCGTTTTCAACAGGCGTCCAAAGCCCGTGCGAAATCAAAAATTCGGCGCATTGTTTGGCATGTTCCGACATGCTGCCGATAACCTCTCCGCGCGAAGCTCCTATCCAGGAGATAATTCTCTGCGCCCCCGCGTCCCCGTGAGGATCAAGAATACCGGGAGAATCCACAAGAAGGAAGCCGTCGCCCTTAATCCAGGAAACGCCTTTTGTAACTCCGGGTATGCCGCCTACGGGGACGCTTCTGCGCCCTGCGAGCTGATTTATAAGCATTGATTTTCCGACGTTTGGAACTCCGACTACCGCCAGACGCAGATCGCGGTGCTGCGGTTTTAAAGCAAGAAGAGATTTTTTCAGCTGTGGAACTCCGCCCTTGCGAAGGTCAAGAGCCCATGCGAGAAGTCCCTGTTTTCGCAGTTCTGCCACCCAGAGGCGGCTGATTTTTTCGTCGGCAAGATCTGCCTTCGATAAAACGACTGCGGTTTTTATGCTGCCGGCGAAAAGCCTGATAAGAGGCGACGAAGTAAGAGAAGGCGCGCGCGCGTCGCGCACCTCTATAATCAGGTCAAGATTTTTGGCAAGCGCTTCAAGCTGACGCCTGCCTTTTGCCATATGTCCGGGGAACCAGACTGTGCGGCCCATTTTATTTGGGTATGCCTATTCTGTTCAGCGGCCAGTAGCGCACTACTGCCGGACCTCTCAGGTATTTATGGGGAACGAAGCCCCAAAAACGGCTGTCCTGCGAATTCGGTCTGTTGTCTCCAAGGCAGAAATAGCTTTTTTCCGGAACAGTAATCATAGGCATAGTGTAGTCATCCGTATTCTTAACATAATCCTCGAACAGTTCTTTGCCGTTCACGTACACGATGCCGCTGCGCATTTCAACTGTATCGCCCGGAAGCCCTATAATGCGTTTGACGTAATCTTTTCTGGTGTCCTGGGGATATTTGAAAACGACAATCTGTCCGCGTTTCGGGGAGATCTTGGGCAGGTAGTACCAGAATTTTGCCACCAGTACGCGGTCGCTGATTTCCAGCGTAGGAACCATTGACGTGCTCGGAATCCAGAACGCCTGAATAACAAAGGTTCTCAGCACTAAAGCAAGCGCAAGCGCCCAAAGTACAGTTTCAAGAGTCTCGCGCCACCAGGGTTTAGGCATGGGCATAACAGTTACCTCCTGTAAAATTGAATCACAATATTTCTTCTGTTGCCGAAATTTCTCCGGCACGCACCGTAAGACCTTCCAGCGTCGGTTTAACTTCGTCTTCGCAGCGTACGAGCCTGACGCGGTTTATTCCGCCGGGATTGTGAATTTCAGCTGTTTCTCCGCCGCGCCCCGTGAGATACGCGGCTATTGAAATCGCGACACTGCCTGTTCCGCAGGAAAGCGTCAGTTCTTCAACGCCTCTTTCGTACGTAACGGCAGTATAGCTGTTTTCGGCATCGGGGCGTTTTACCGCAAAATTTATATTTGCGCCCTGCGGAAAAAGTTCAAGGCAGCTGCGCATGCGCCGTCCTATGGCAGTATATTCTTCGTCGGGACGCACAGAGTTTTCAAACACGACAACGTGCGGAACACCCACGATAAGATAGCTGTATGTCAGTTTCGCAATGTCGTCCTGATACGTTTTCTCCAAAACGGCGTCTTTGGCGCAGACAGGCGCGATATCAAGCGCAACCAGTTTTCCGTCCACCACGGCGTGCTGATCTCCGCCAAGCGTTTCAAAGGACATTTCAGCTCCGGCGATTTTCTCTTCAAAAGCGTAACGGGCAAGGCACCGTGCTCCGTTGCCGCACATTTCGCCTTCCGAACCGTCGCGGTTGAACAGACGCATTGTAAAGTCCAGGCGGGCGGACGGCTCAACAACCAAAATGCCGTCGGCACCTATTGCCTCTCTTCTGCGGCACAGTTTCTGCGCCATTCTGCTCATTTCTTCGGCGGAAAACTTAAGTTCCCTGTTGTCCAGCACAAGAAAATCGTTCCCGTTGCCGTTCATTTTGGTAAAGCGCAGCATGTGCGTTCATCTCCCAACGTAGCATTGTATTATTTTACACAAAAGCTGTTGTTTTGTAAAAAATAAAACCGGCTTGCGTCCGGTTTTACTGCTCGGCTATTTTAAGTTTCATAAACTCTCCGCTGAGGTTCCAGCTTTTCTCAAGCACCGGCTCAACCTCTCCAGGTTGTTTCCACGGTATCATATTGACCATGCCGAAAGCGTCAACAACCGCCACGTAGCGGGCACCGTTTTCATTTATGTAAAGATAAACTCCTTCAGGTTGCTGCTGAGCCATTTTAACCTCCGGATTGCACTGCAATAAATGGTGGGCGGTAATGGGTTCGAACCATCGACTTCCACCGTGTGAAGGTGACACTCTTCCGCTGAGTTAACCGCCCAAGTCAAAAGCGCTATCTATTATAATCCGCTTTGCCGATTTCCGCAAGACGACAAAATAACTGATAAGATTAAAGTTTTACAGCCGTTTCGCCCGCTTTTGCAAACCACGTTTTTACTTCTTCCGCCTCGTTTTCGTAGCCTTTGTGCCCAAGCAGTCCATAGGTGTAGCGTTTTCCCTGTTCAACTCCGGGCTGGTCAAACGGATTTATCCTCCCAAGAAGCCCTGTAAAAGCCGTAACGTATTCAAAGAAGAAAATCAGTCCGCCGAGCGCAAACTCGTCCAGTCTGTCCAGTTCAAGCCATATTACGGGACGTCCTGATTTCATAAGAGAGGCTGCCGTTGCTTTTGCCTCCAGCGAAAGTATGTCTCCAAGTTCCGTGTTTTCAAAGAAATCAAGCCCCGCAAGCGCTTTGCTCTGCGGTTTTGGTATGAACACTTTCTCCGAGTTGTTTTTAAGGCTTATAACCGTTATAACCTTGTCATCAGGACCTTCGGCATAAAGCTGGAGCTGCGAATGCTGGTCTATTGCGCCTGAGACGCGAACAGGGGTCATTCCGGTTCCGTTTTTGCCGAGACTCTCGCCCCAAAGCTGCGCGAACCATTCCGCAAAACAGACGAGGCTGCTTGAATACGGCATTACAACAGCCATATTTTTTCCGTTTTCTTCATGGTATCTGTGAAGCGCGGCGTACAGCCATGCCGGATTTTTCATGCTGCGTTCCGCAAGCAGCTTTTCGCGCATGTCTTTCGCGCCGGAAAGCAGTTTGTCAGTATCAATCCCAACGGCGTAAGCCCCTGCCAGCCCCACGGAAGAAAGCACCGAATAGCGCCCGCCGACGCTGTCCGGAACAACAAGCATTCTGCAGCCTGTCTCGTCCGCAAAAGCCTTGAGAAGCCCCTTCTTTTTATCCGTTATTACAAGCACGCTGTCCTTGTAATTTCCGCCTTTGCAGAATTTTGAACAGAGCCACAAAAACTGTGTCATAGTTTCAGCCGTCTGCCCAGATTTTGATACGCAGACTATTGCCGTTTTTTTATTTTTAACATTGTCGTAAATTTCCAGAAGCTTTTGTGGATCAGGATTGTCAGCGACATAGTATTCGGGAGACAGATTTCCCTGCATAACGCCACAAAGAGCCTGATTAAGCATCAGGCTGCCCAAAGCGGAACCGCCTATTCCTATGTGTACGACGGCTTCAAAACCTTTAAGCCATTCTCCGGCAGATTTTATTTCGTCATCCGCTCCGTCGGGAAGCGCAAGCCAGCCAAAGCCTGTTTTTTCTGCGTTGGCGGTGAAAAGCTGCTCAGCCGCCGCCTCACACGCTGCGCCGTATTTATTTTCAAGCTCGGAAATATTTGAATTTCCAAAAGCTCCGCCGAACAGAAAACTGAAATCACCCATTGCGTTCACCGTCTTTTCTTATGATGAAAAATCTGTCAAAACTCCGCCGCTATACTCAAACTATGCCTGTATTCCGGCTTTTTTCAGCAGTTCGTCAATTCCCGCCGTATCATAGCCGACGACAAAATCATCGTTAAGCATGGTAACTGGAACCGCCATCTGGCGCGTTTTCTTTATCATTTCAATAGCCGCGCCCCTGTCGGAAGAAATGTCCACAATTTCAAACGAAACGCCTTTAGAAGTCAGGTATTCTTTAACCTTGTCGCACCACGGGCAGGTCGGAGTCGAATAAACCTTTACAGTCATTTTCTACACCTCTATTCCGAGAAATTTCTGCGCAATCCAGCCGATACAGAAAGAGAAAACCGCTACGCCGAAACTGATGCAGAGCATTTCAAGAAATTCCGGCCAGAACAGTTTTTTGTACACCGTAGAAACGTAAAACGTGAACGTCCAGATAATCAGCGCCGCCGTTCCGAGACACAGGGCAAGCGCAAGCAGCGGAGAGCTGCATACGAAATACGGAAGCAGAAGGAAAATGACAACGGCAAGGTAAGTTCCGCCCGTCACAACCGCCGCCTTCAGCGGATGCTGTTCGCCGGAGTCGTTCTTTTTGGAAAGATATTCCGAGGCAGCCATTGAAAAAGTGGCGGCACTTCCGGTGATAAAACCTGCCATTCCTATTGTCCGGCAGTTTCCGAGCGCGAAGGTGAATCCGGCAAGGGCGCCCGTCAGTTCTACAAGAGCGTCATTCAGTCCGAGAACAATTGAGCCGGTATATTTAAGCCTTTCGTCGTCAATCATCGCAATAAGCGATTCTTCATGCTCCTCTTCGTCCTGACGGATTTTTGACGCCTCAGGAATTTCCTTTTCAATCTCGGCGTAAATCCACTGCGCGTTCTGTTCGCCCTTCTCCATAAGGTTCAGAACAAAAGTAACGCCGAAAAGCTTGGCTATAAATCTGAAATAGAGCACCTTTAATTTGTTCGGTTCGGGCTCCGTCTGCGTGTATTTGCTCCAGACGTATGCGTGTCCGCGCTCCGCTTCGGCAATTAACGCCATAACCTTTGCGTTTTCTCCCTTAAGTTTTTCCGCAAGCGCACTGTAAATATGATATTCGGTGATTTCGTTCACCTGCATTGCCCTGAGTACTGACATAACCTTATCGTTCATAGTCCTGCCTCCAAATCTTTAGCCCATTATAGCACAAACGACTTATGAGCATACAATCCGCAGTTTTGCGTATTTACCGTTTTACCGTGCGTTTTGCCAAACGTTTCCGGACAAAAAAATCGCCGGAATAATCCGGCGATTTTTTTGTATATTGCAGATATTATTCTTCTTCTGCTTCTTTTTCTGCCTGTGCCTGTGCAATAACTTTCTTTGCAATGTCCTGCGGCACTTCTTCGTAGTGCGAGTATTCCATTGAGAAG
>JAGHTZ010000090.1 GCA_018065065.1 Candidatus Equadaptatus faecalis
GTTGACCTTTCAGGCATAGCGACGGACATAACGATAGAAAATCCGGACGGCAAGAAGATAATCTTTGCCAACGGCAAAAACGTCAACGTAACACAGGATACCTCCGTTGCCGACACGATTAAGTTTGTTGTCGGCACGGTGGAAAACCCGACCTTTAACGAGTCCGTGACAGTGGCGCCGGCATCTGCCAATGCGACAGTAATTGACGGAAACGGCATAACGGTGGGAACGTCAAGCTTCAACAGCAGCATGCTTACGATAGGTACAAGCAGCCTTACGACAGACACGCTTGCGGTAGGCGGCAGGAACTACATAACGTCAGCCGGAATCAACGCAAACGCTCAGAAGATTACAGGCGTGGCGGACGGATCTACTGCCTATGACGCGGTGAACTACGGACAGTTCAGCAAGGCTTACACAGACGCGGCATACGCGGGCAATACGCTGACTCTGACAAGAGCCGATGGCACGACAACCGACCTGACGATAGCAGGCGGCAGCGGCGGCGGAGCGTGGACTGCAATGGTTGGCGGAAAGTCAATCAGCGTGAACTCTGACAAACCGACGCTTACGTTTGAAAATGGCGGAGGCATAACGCTTGAAGCAGACGAAATGTCCAACTCAATCAAAATCAGCGCGACAGGCGCCGGCGGTGCAATATCCGCCGGCGGCACGAAGCCTGAGGGAGCAACGGACGCGAAAGCGAACCCCGACGGAACGGCAGTGGCCAGCGGCTACAGCTCAGAAGCAAACGGCAAGGGCTCGGTTGCAACGGGCTATCTGTCAGCGGTATCACCGGAGTCCGGAGCCGGTATCGCAATAGGCAGAGGAGCGACAGTCGGCTACGAAGGCGGAAGTATAGCGGAAGACCAGGCAAAAGACACAAAGGCGGTAAGCGGCATAGCGATAGGCTTAAACAGCCATGTTGAAGGCAAGAACTCAATTGCAATCGGTGTCGGACACGTTGTTACAGGCAACGCTTCAGGCGCGTTCGGTGACCCAACGTACATTGACGCTGACAACGCATACGCGATAGGAAACCAAAACAATATTTCCGCGACTGCGACGGGCAGCTTCATAATGGGCAACAACAGCACAGTAACAGGCGAAGAAACGTTTGTTATCGGCAGCGGAGTAACAACATCGGCGAAAAACAGCGTAATACTCGGCAGCGGTTCAACAGCCTACGAAGACAATGTTGTATCAGTCGGTGCCAAGGGCAAGGAACGTAAGATAACGAACGTTGCGCCCGGTGAAATTTCAGCCACCTCAACTGATGCCGTCAACGGTTCACAGCTGTACGAAGCAATGCAGGGCAGCGATCCTGCTATAAGACAGGAACTGAACGCTGTTGCAAACGAAGTCAAAGAAGTCGGCGCAATTTCAGCGGCGCTGGCGGGACTGCACTATGTTGAGCCGAGCGGAGAAGAAGGCGACAAATTTGTCGGTGCGGTTGCCTACGGCAACTACCGCGGCGAAAGCGCGGCTGCAATCGGTGTAGCGTTCAAGCCGAATCCGAACTTTATGCTCAGCGCGTCAACAAGCGTCGGCAACAGTCAGAACGCGTACAATGCCGGAGTGAGCTTCAAATTCGGCAAGGGCGAAACGGCTGTAACGCGTGCGGCGCTTCAGAAACAGGTTAAGTTCGTCAACGAAGAAAACAGAGTGTTAAAAGCGCAGATTGTGAACCTCTCGACAGAAAACGCGAACATACTGGCAGACAACATAGCACAGAACGAAAAACTGAAATTACAGGACGAAGCGATTGAAGCGTTGAAAAAAGAAAACGCTGAAATCAAAACAATGCTGAACAAGGTGCTGAAACAGATAAAAAAGAAATAAGGGTGACAGCAGCAAAAATGTGCCTGCGGCGTGTGAGGGCTCGCCGCGGGCACAGCCCTAAGTCCTGAGGAAATAGCAAATACAGGATACAAGAGGCTCACAGAGCCTCTTTTCCCCGCCTTTCTGTGCAAAACGGTGCATAACCCTGTGGATAATCCTGTGTCTGCTGTGTGTTCCCAAACGGGTTCGTGCGTACTCCTCCGGCACACAGACAGACTGCCCTTCACAGATGAGCAGAAAAACGGGGAAAAGAAGAATAAAGCGATTAAGAATGAAGAATAACAGCTTGAAGCTTGCGGCGTAGAGCTTTATACTCTCACTGGTGCTCGGTATGCGGACCCTTTAGGGTGTTCCCTGAGCGGTCATGTGCCTGTAGTAAACAGCGGAGCGAAGCGACAAGATATGTGGCGCCCGACTGGTAGTATAAGGAGGAAAAAAGTATGAAGAAGTTTTTCAGGGATTTGTTTATAGCAGTTGCAGTTTCTGTGATTGTCTCATTTTGTTCGGATGCAGGATCCTGCAGGGAAAAGGTTTTTCTTTCAGCCTTGCATATTGATGAAAGTTTAGCGTCTTGGGACGCATATCCCATCTTGCGCTATATTGTGATGATATGTGCCCCCGGTGTAATTTTCGGCATATTTATGGCAACTATTTACTTTTACAAGGATACCGTGTACGAAAACCCCGATAAACCCAAGGCTCCGGTTTATACGCCGAAACAGTTTGCGGGGGCAATAGTTGCAGGTTTCAGACGGGGGAAAACTGCAAAGACGACAGAGGAACAAGCCTATGAAGAATTCATCTTAATGCCGTTAGTTACAGTTGTTTTATCGTTGCTTATGACAATGGCTGTTATGTCCGGAATACATGATATTGTGAAAATTTATTTTAAATGGGTACTTTGCAGAGCAGTCGTTTTTATAGGGGCTTGGGGGTTGTGTTTCTATTTGTTTTACAAAGTGTACGAAGGTATTATGAACCAGCCGTACGTCCCAAGGTCGCAGGTTAAGGTAAAAAAGCATCAACTAATGGCGGTATTTGTTCTGGGAATGTTTTTTATTTTTATTGTACTTGGCGATTGTCGCTACACAAAGTTGAAAGCCTTTGACGAGCAAGAATATTTCTATATCGTAGCACCCTGCACATTACCGAAGAACATCGGCGAAAGCTGCCAAAACGAGGCGGTTGTGTATCTGACCAAGGAGATATCCGTTATTGATGCGGCGCAGATTGAGTTGACGAAGGAAGGTAAATACAAACTAACCGTTGATTTGAACAAACAGCGCATTGTTTCCCCGCCGGCGGTAAATCTTGAAAGGGTTCCCGTCAATTATGTGAGGCGCGGAGAGGACAATCTTGTGATTGAATTGTCCCGTTAAAAATATACAAAGCGGAATACAGACGGGCGAAAATCCCCCGTCCGCGATTTGGTGTACGGACAGAAGGGCAGAAAAAAGGTATCACTAAAAATATTCGAAAGTTTGAAAATGCAAAGTGGGGATGATGAGGCACATGGCAAAGAAGAAAATATTTTTAGACCTGTTCGGTACGGAGGAAGAGCTTGCCGAGCAGGAAACTGCGGAACGCAAAGAGCTTCAGGAAAAAGCCGAAGCGGTTTCTCTTGAACGGGCAACGCCAGAACCTGAACGCGGCGACACGGTGCTTGCGGCAGGCACA
>JAGHTZ010000091.1 GCA_018065065.1 Candidatus Equadaptatus faecalis
TATTATTCCAAGAAATTCACTTGTCGTCATAAGCACCACCCCCTTGCTGTTGGGCTTGAGGGCATAACCGTCCGCCGTCTTTTGAACAAACCGGCAACTGAAAATATTATAGCACGTTGAAGAAGAAATTTTGTAAAAAAACTTCTTGCGCAACAGGCAATACCGCTATATAATATCCAGAAATCGCGGAATATATTCCGCAGGGTTTGGGTACGGCGGAATGTTCTGTAAAAACTGAACTAACGTTTACAAAACAAAAAATCAAAGGTAAAGGAGGGGTAGAAATGTTCAAGAAATCGTCTGTTTTTAACGCTTTTGCCGTCAGCCGTCAGCTGTCAGCCGAATTTGTAGACAGACAGACAGACAGACAGACAGACAGATTCCTCTCCTTCTGAGGAAAATTTTTGCATTTCTTGCCTCTCTTTTAACAGCCAAATTCCCATTGCAAAAAATAAAATTACAAACCTAACGGCGCGTGAAACCGCGTCATAATGTTTGTTGGCATAAATCAGTTTTCAGCGGCACAAATATATTTTGAAAGGAAGAGAAGAAAAAATGAGAAGTTTCAAAAAAACAGCGGCAATCTTCATGCTTTTGACATTCATCTTCGCTACGGTCTCGCCTGCGATGGCGGCAAGCGGAATAGTCAGCGGAATAGTCAAAGGCAGCGGCTTTAGCAACATCGGCGACGAAAGAACCTTTGCGGGCTACAACTGGAAGCTGTACGCTAAAGACGACACAGCAGACGCAAGCGGCAACAAATACGGTTACATAATCACGTCAGACGTAATGGAGAAAGCGAAATCCGACGGCACGGGAAGCGTGACGTATCAGGTCTTCAGGACAGAGTTTACTGCGTCAGACGCCAAAAAATATTCAGCCTCGGAACTGCGCAAGAAAGTCAGCGGCTACCAGGGCACAGACACTACGCAGGACACAAACAGTTATGAATATCAAATGAAGCATTACGGCGACGGTGTCAGTAGCCCGGCTGACATGACATGGGAGGAAGCAAACGGCGGAACAGGCACGGGGGCTAAGAACTACATAGTGCAGCACGACATGACAAAAACAGGGACAGATGAAAGCCCGTACGGCGGCTGCGGAATGACGAAAACAGGGGATGTGTACAATTACCCTGATTATCTTTACATCCTTTCAACGGCGGAAGCGCAAGCGCTTGCAGGCGGAACTGATATAGAGAAGAACATCCTCAAAGCCTCTAATTACTGGTGGCTTCGTTCGCCCGGCGGCTACGACTATTATGCCGCTGACGTCAGCGACGACGGCATCGTCGGCGGCTACGGGGATGACGTGTCCTACGACTTCCGCGCCGCCCGTCCCGCTTTACAAATCAATCTAAAATCTCCAATCTTTCAATCTAATCTTTTCAAAACAGCCGCCGAAGGCGGCAAAAATTTGGTAACGGTAGGCGGAGGCTTCTCGCTTCCCGAAGTTACCGACCCAACAACTCTCACAAAACAGACAAAAGAAACGCTGACGTTCACGACGCCCGGCTCTGTTTCCGCAACAAGCAGCACAACAGACGTTACCGAAACAGTTGACAGCCGCATAGCGGGCAGCGTTATAGACCTTACGTCTCCGCTTCTTACAAGCAAACAGCTTAAAGTTTCGTACAGCAACTTTGGAACAACAACTGCGCAAGACCACGTCGCGGCTGTCGTTTCAACGGGCAGCGGAAGCACGGAAACCTACGTCAACTACGCCAAACTTTCAACAGCCAATGAGGAAACAAACCTCGTTGTTGACACCTCAAAACTTGCCAACGGCACAGAGTACAACCTCTACCTCTTTGCGGAAAAGATAGACGGCACGAACGAAACCCCCGGTGATACCACAACGCCTGTTGCCGACGCGGCGACGCGTTTGGTAAACGCGGGAACCTTCACGCTTGACAACACCTACACGAACAGCGGCATGCTTGGCAGTACGCACTCGTCAGAAGCCCTCACCGCCAGCCTCGGCGGAGACTTCAACCTCTCGTTTGAAGGCGGCGAATACAACACAGGCGTAACCGTCGGCGCAAATGACAACGGTACAATCACCGCCGACGCGGCAAGCGGCACAACGCTGACGGGAAAAATAACCGTTGAAGAAAACGCGACACTTGCCACGGCAAATAAATTTACGCTCAAAGGCGACAACACGGTTGACGGAACAGTAACAGGCGACGCCCTCACAATAGCCGACGGCACAACAACCGTAGGCAGTACGGGAAGCATAGAAAACGTGCTTGAAATAACGGCAGGAAGCCTGACTGCAAACGCTGACAGCCTTAAAAACAACGTAAGCAACAGCGGTATCGTCAACTTCACAGGCGGCACGTTTGCAAAGAACTACACAAGCACAGGCACGACAAACTTCAAAGGCAAAACAATGTTCAGCGGTGCAGTCAGCTTGACAAACTCAACCCTTGGCTTCTACCTCGACAATTTCAGCAAAGGTGACACAATAATTGACTCAGCAAATACAATAAATGTAGCCGGTACTGAAATAAAACTCTATCAGGACATTGAAGGCAAAAAGGTAGAAGAAGAAGGCGACAAACTGACGCTCATAAACAACGCCGAAGGCTACGAAGGAACAAAAGAAAAACCGCTGAAAAAGAAAGTAATAAGCACAACGGGAATGCTCGACTACGAATACGACACGTGGCTTGAAAACAACGAACTCGTTATGGGAGTAAAAGGAGACACCCCTGGACCTGTTCCTGTAATCAAAGACAAAACAAAATCCTTCAGCGAAGCAAGACTCGGAGCGTCAGCAGCGCTCAACGCAGCCGGAGACTTTGTCGCGGGAGATGTGGCAGACAGTATGGACAACACGGAAGGCACTGCAAGTGCCGGAACGCAGAGCGCAGGCGGCTGGGGCAGCTTCGCTTCAATAGGCGGAAGCCGCGGACGCTACAACACAGGCAGCCACGTTGACCTTAACAGCTTCAACGTCGCGGCAGGGCTCTCAAAGAAAATCAAAGACAACGTAACGCTTGGAATATTTGTAGAAGGCGGCAACGGACGCTACACGACGTACAACGAATTTGAAGACGGCGAAGTGAGAGCGGACGGCGACGTCAACTACTTCGGCGGCGGTGTTCTGGCGAAAATCAAAGGCAAAAAGACAGCCAAAGGACAGCTCCACGGAGAAGCGTCGTTCAGAGCGGGACGCATGAACAGCGACTACAACAGCGAAACAGTTATCCCTGACGGAAACACCCGCTTTGACACAAGCAATTCGTACCTCGGAGCACACGCAGGACTTGGCTACAAATGGGCGCTCAAAAATGAGTCAAACATAGACACCTACGTCAAATACCTCTGGAGCAGACAGAACAGCGATACACCGACAATAGCCGGAAAACAGTTTGACCTTGACGCGATAAACAGCCACAGACTTCGCGCGGGCTTCCGTTACAACGGCAAAGAAAACGAAAACGGCGTGAAATTCTTCGGCGGACTTGCCTACGAATACGAATTTGACGGAAAAGCCAAAGGACACATGGGCGAATACAGTCTGCTTGAACCTGACTTCAAAGGCGGAAGCGGAATGGCGGAACTCGGCATTAAGTATGACAAGGCAAACAGCCCCTGGAAAGTGGAACTCGGACTGACAGGCTACACCGGCAAACGCGACAGCATAGGAGCGAACCTGAACGCTTGGTATGAGTTTGGAAAATAGGGCAGCGATAAGCGGTAAGCATTAAGCTGGAAGCTAAAGGCTATAGGCTAAAAGCACTAAGCGAACAGTATGTAACGAAATGTAACGAAAAAACGGCTTGGGATTATTAAAAATTCCCAAGCCGTTCTTTTTTAGGTTATAATAGAGACGGAGGCGGGAAACAGCAGATGATTTTGACCGGTTTTTCTGCCGCTGCGCTGCTTTGCGCCGCGGTGTTTCTCTCTGGCTTGGATTTTTCCGTGTTGCGCGTGCTTGCGAGTGAAAGCAGACGCGAATTTTGCGCCTGTCTGCTTCTGCTGCCCATTTTTCTTTTCATTCCCATGGGGACTTTGCCCGCGTTTGTTTCTTTTAAGGGAAGCGCCGCTTTGGTATTTCTGTTTATGACTTTATCGCTTGCAGTATATGACGGAAAATTTGGGCTTTCCTCAGCTCTGTCTGCCGCGGCTTCGCTGCTTCTGCTTTTTCTCATGTAT
The DNA here is from genome assembly GCA_018065065.1 of Candidatus Equadaptatus faecalis. Taxonomy (NCBI): domain Bacteria; kingdom Thermotogati; phylum Synergistota; class Synergistia; order Synergistales; family Synergistaceae; genus Candidatus Equadaptatus; species Candidatus Equadaptatus faecalis. The sequence continues at coordinate 4,170 of JAGHTZ010000091.1, forward strand.
TATGCCCGCAATGAGGGTTTTACGGGTACAGAATACACGTTTGACCTGATATCTTCCGTATCGGTATGGGACGGACTGCCGTTTGTCGGAAAACTGCCGGCGGTTTTGTCATGCCTTCTGCTTTTTCTTTCGGCTTTTGTGTTTGTCAGGAAAAACAAAACTGACGCCGCCGTCAGTCTTTTTGTGTCAGTATGCTGTGCTCTGGCAGTCTGTATTGTACTGCCGCTGAACGCTGCGCTTTCGGAATTTCTTTCCGGCGTCAGCCTGTATGCTGCCGGTTTTGTCTGTTTCTGGGCTGCCGTGTCTGTCCTGCGGAAGCTTATTTTCTTTTTTGCCCGCCTGAAATAAAAATTTCGGATATGTCAGCTCTGCCGTAAAGGTACGGCTTGCGAACGATACTGATTTCGAGCCTTTTGCCCGGCAGCGTTTTGTAAAGTTTCTCCGTTTCAAACGGCGGCATGCGCAGTTTGTTTCTGCCGAACGTTTCGTTTCCAATTCTTAAATTCAGCGTTTCATGCGCAAGTCTTCCGCCCCTGAAAATCATTTTTCCGTCTCTGTTTGAAAAGCGCATGTATTTCGGCAGTACGGAGGGCATTCCGGCATTTGAAGATTTTACCCTTTCTTCCCACGTCCAAATTTTCCCGTTAGTGATTCTGTATTCGTCTTCGACTGCTGTTTTTTCGACGGAATGAATATATTCGGTAATCAGTCTCTGTCCGTGCGCCGCCGGAAGCGAGCAGAGTGTTCTGTTGTCCGAAGAAACGCGGAGAAAATCAACGCGCCAGCCGGCAAGCGCGGCAGGGAAGAGCAGACACACCGCAAATATACGGACTGTTTTTGAAAAGAGCCTGTTTGATTTTTTTGAAAGCCGCGGCGTGCCGTTCATGCAATTTTCCCGTCTGCTCCGTCTGATTATGCTACTTTGCAAATTTGTATTATAATTATGAACTGTTGGAACAATAAATTCAAGACTTAATCGCAAGGCGGAGGTGAGGCTTTGGAAGGGCTGATTTTTGACGTATTGAAAAATATCGTGGCGGAGTACGGCGCCGAAATTCTTGAAGAGCCTGACAGACTGGCTCAGTTTCTTGAAGACAGACTTCCGGCAGACAGGGAAACTGACATTTTCCGCGTTACCTTTGCCCTGCATTCGCTGATACGTTCAGGCTGGACTGTGACGACTGAGCTTCACGACAGCAAACGCGGTTTGTTTGTCAAAAGATTAAATGACGACCTTGCTTTTACGGGCGGAAGCACGGAAGATTTTCTTGACGCGCTGGAAAAACTGCTGAAGCAGGACAAAGCTTCGGACGGAACAGAAACCGTTGTCGCTCACGGAGGCAATCTTCGCAGTATAAGGGGAGGAATCGCCGACAGCCCGCGCACGATAAGCCTCCGCAGAAAGTATCTCTACAACGGAACGGTTCTGCTGGCTGCATTTGCAGTCATCGTTCTTCTGCTTTTTCAGATAAGCAGGCAAAGAAATCCGGTGAGCGACGAGTTCAGAATAGCTTTTTTTACTCCTGTTTCGGGAGAGGATGCGCAGAGCGGGCACAGGCAGCTTAAGGCGGCGCAGCTTGCCGTGGAGCGCGTCAACAAACAGGGCGGCGTGCGCGGTTACAAACTGAAGATTATCGGCTTTGACGTTCCCGAAAACCCTGCAAAGGCGGCTGAAAAAGCTGAAGAAATTATGAGGGACAAAAGCCTTCTTGTAATGATTACAAGCCTTTCCGGAGAGAGCGCAAAGAAACTTGCCGAGCTTTCTGACAGGCTGGAGATACCTTTGCTGCTTTCCTCCGCTGAAGTTACGGGCAATGTCGCAAACGACAGTGACGGGAAGCCGTATCTTTACACGTTCAGAATTTCAAGCCTGCCCGCTGAAACAGCAAGGCTGATGGCGTATTATGCCGTTAAAGGCATGAAAGCAAGAAAAATCGCTCTTTTGTGGAACGCAAGCGACAAATATTCTTGTGAAGCGTGCGAAGCGCTCCGCCTGTGGCTCAGACGCTACGGCAGACGCGCTGCTATAGACATAAGCTATACCGGCAAAGACAGCGATTATACCCTTGCGCTGAAAACTGTCAAGGCACGCGGCGCGGATACTCTGCTTCTGCCGGGCAATACAAAGAAACCGGCGGAAATGCTGTCACAGCTTCAGTCTGTCGGTTTTGACGGGAAAATTCTCGGCATGAATTTTCCCGAAAGCGGTTTGGAAAATTCCGGTGAAACTTCCGTGCAGAGCTGCTGGCTGAACAGAATTTCACAGAGTGACCCTCAGATTATGTCTGTCATGAACGACTATAAAAAACTTTACAACGAAGTCTGCCCTCCGGATGAAACAGAAAATATCCTGCTGGTGTATGACAGCGTGAACTGGGCGGCAAACGCTTTGTACAAGGCTCCCGGCTACAGGGGCGAAGCGGTGCGCCACGGGCTTCTTTCAACGAGAAACATTGCTCTTGCGCACGCAACGCTGACGACAGACCCGCGTTCGCACGGACCTTTGGACAAGGCATGTGCGCTTGTAAAGGCTTCGGGCGTTAAAGGAATTTTTCAGAGAAGAATTTCTTTGAAAACTGATTTATAATTTTATTGTACATGATTTATGGAGTTGAGGTACGATGACTGATTTGCTGAACCCTGATTTGCGTATTGAACAGGTTATAGAAGAAGTATGGACTGACGAAAATAAAGAAGCGGTATGGTGGCAGGGCGAATGGTGGAGTTACGGAAGACTGAACGCGCTTGCCGCCGACTGCGAAGAAAAGCTTAAAAAAAGCGGTTTTCGCAGAGGCGAAAGGGCTGCCCTTCTTCTGCCGAACTCGCCGATAGTTTTTGCGATTGCGTTTGCCGTCTGGCGGCTTGGGGGCACTATTGCGCCTCTTAACGGGAGAATGAATCCGCTGTATCTTCAGAACACGATAAAAATGCTTGACCTGAGCGCGGTTTTTGTTCTTGCTGACATTGCGGCGAAAAGGGAAGAAATGGAAAGCGTGATAGCGGTTCCAATTATACCTGTGCTGCCTGACGCAAAGCTTCCCGACAAAATAGAAACGCGCCGTGCTTCTGTTGCCGATGACGGCAGTACGGCAGTCATCTTCTCGACCTCAGGCACTTCGGGAATGCCTAAAGCTGTTCCGTGCAGCCATTCGAACATACTTGCCAACATAGAAGACATTCCGTACGCGCTGCCCGGAATTATATGCGATGATACGGTGCTGCTGAACGCCCTGCCGAATTTCCATACCTTCGGAAGCAACATAAGCGGATTTCTGCCGTTCGTAAAGGGAGTCAGACAGGCTCTTGTCCCGAACTTTATCCCTGTCGAAAACACAATAGAAACAATCAGACAGTCAGGAGCAAACACCCTTGTCGTTGTCCCGACGCTGCTTAATTTCCTTATAGGAGAGCTTGCCCGGCGCGATGAAAGACTTAACGTGCGATTTATTGTTTCCGGCGGTGACAAACTAAACCCGCAGCTTGAAGAGCGCAGCAAAAAATATCTCGGTACGGGGGTATGCGAAGGTTACGGGCTTACGGAATGTTCGCCGGTTGTCGCTGTGAATCCGCCGTCGGACGACAAAAAACTGGGCACAGTGGGTCCGGCATTGAAGCATTTTGAAACGAAACTCTGCGACATAAACGGAGAGGATACTGACAAAAACGAAGGCGTTCTGTGGGTCAAAGGACCTGCTGTGGTTAAAAGTTATTTCCGCGACGAAAAAAATACCGAGGAGCGTTTTAAGGACGGCTGGTTTAACACCGGTGACGTCGTGCGCGTTGACGAACACGGCTTTATCACGATTATTGACCGTGCCACCGATATTATTATTGTCGGCGGTTTCAACGTATATCCGCAGGAGGTTGAAGCCGTGCTCTGCTCGCATCCTGCCGTGCATGCCGCTGTATGCGTCGGAGAAGCCAACCGTTTCACCGGCGAGCTTGTCAAAGCGTTTATTATTCCTGAACACAACGTGCCCGTAACGTCGAAGGAACTTCAGGATTACTGCAAGGGAAGGCTTGCGCATTACAAGGTGCCGCGCAAAATAGGTTTTGTCACTGAATATCCTTTGTCGCAGACGGGAAAAATACTCAGAAGGGAACTGCGCAAGCAGAAAATAGACAGCAAAGCGGCGCCGGAAATTAAGCTTGACCCTGCTTTCCGTCTTGAAAACGCGTATGCAGAAGCATGGAAGGGCAGAGAAAACAACGACTGCGTATGGTGGAACGGCGAATGGTGGAGCTGGAAAAAGTTTAACGCGCTTGTGGATTCCTGTGAGGAAAAACTGAAAAATGCCGGCTTTGAACAGGGACAGCGTGTTGCAATGCTGCTTCCGAACTCGCCGTCGGCTGTTGCCCTTTCAATTGCCTGCTGGCGGCTGGGCGGAGCCGTTGCGCCTCTCAACGCCAGGGCGGGAATATCAAATCTGCTCAGCACGATTGAAATGCTTGACGTCCATACCCTCGTGCTTTCCGCTGACGCAATGAAACGCGCCGAAGACGCAGAATTTCAGACAGACGTGCCGATGGCAGTGCTTGACCCTGAAAAAGGTTTCCTGACAGACTGGAAAGGCAGAAAGGGACTTCCTGACAGCGTAGATACAGCGGTTATTTTCTCGACGTCGGGAACTTCAGGCATGCCTAAGGCGGTTCCCTGCACGCACGCAAACCTGCTGGACAACGCCAGGTGTATAAAACCGCATATTGCAGGGCTTCTTGACCCTGAAAAAACGATATTCCTTAACGTTCTGCCTAATTTTCACACCTTCGGCTTCGGCTGCGCGCAGACTCTGCCGCTTGTCAGTTCTGTCAGGCAGGTTATAGTCCCCAGTTTTGTGCCCGTTCCGAACACCGTAAAGGCTATAAAAGACTCAGGGGCAAACGCGATAATCGCTGTTCCGACGATACTTGCATTTTTGCTCGGAGCACTTGAAAAATCTGGTATGAAACTGGACGTGGATTTTGTAATTTCGGGCGGCGACAAGCTTAACACAAAGCTTGACGAACGCTGCAAACAGTATCTTGGAGCCGGAATTATCGAAGGCTACGGGCTTACGGAATGCTCGCCGGTCGTTGCAGTCGGAAAATCTGAAGCGTCAAAGCGGCTTGGCAAGGTTGGGGAATTCCTTAAGAGTTATCAGATTGAAATTCGTGACAGAGATGGCAGAAAACTTGACCTTCACGACGAAGGAGTTCTGTGGCTTAAAGGCGGTTCTGTCGTCAGTTCGTATTTCAGGGACGAGACGAATACAAAGGAACGTTTCAAAGACGGCTGGTTTAACACCGGAGACGTTGTCCGTATAGACGGGGACGGATTTGTTCAGATTGTTGACCGCGCGACGGACATTATAATCGTAAGCGGCTTCAACGTTTATCCGCAGGAGGTGGAAAACGTGCTCTGTGAGCATCCTGCGGTTCATTCCGCGGTTTGCGTCGGCGAGAAAAACAACGTGGCGGGCGAGCTTGTCAAGGCGTTTGTAATTCTCAAACCAGGTGCTGAAGTGACTGAACGTCAGCTTATGACCTACTGCAAAGAAAAACTGTCGCATTACAAGGTTCCGCGCAAAATCGGTTTTGTGACAGAATATCCGGTATCTCCGACAGGCAAAGTCCTGCGCAGGGAGCTGCGCAGGATAAAAATAGGCAAGAACTGATTTTTACAAGTTTTTACAGGGCTGAAAAACTGCTGGTGCAAATTCTGTTCGTATGGTAAAATATCGGAGCGGAAAACAGCAGTTTTTTGCAAAATTAAAGGGGGAACAGAGTAGTATGAGTGAAAAGAAAAAAGAAGGATTTAACTTTAACCCGTTTATAGTAATGGGCGTAATGGTTCTTCTCTGCACAATCGCGTCATGGCTTGTAACGCCGGGCGCGTATGACAGAGAGCTTGTCAACGGAATCAACAAGGTCATCGCTACGAGCTATCATTCTGTAGCACGCACGCCGGTCGGTTTCCTTGATATGTTCGCGGCTCTTCCTGCAGGTCTTAACGGCGCCGGACTTATGATGTTCGTCGTTATGCTTGTCGGCGGAACAGTTGAAATTTACAAACGCACCGGAATCATGGGCGCAGGCATCAACAGCCTTCTCCACCTTTCAAAACGCATCGGCGGAGCGGCAATCATCGCGATTATCACCTGCGCGTTCTTCATCATCGGCGGCGTGGTCGGCTGGTCAGAACAGATAATTCCGTTTGTTCCTATCGTTGTATCTCTCGCCATTTCTCTCGGCTACGACTCACTTGTCGGTATCACGGCTTCAGGTCTCGCATGCCTTATCTCTTTCGCGGTTGCACCGTTTAACCTCTTCACGGTCGGAACGGCGCACACAATTGCTGAACTTCCGATGTTCTCAGGCTGGGAACTTCGTACCATTACAGACCTCATAATCTGCGCACTCTGGCTGTTCTGGCTTATCCGTTACGCGAACAAAATTAAAAAAGACCCGTCGCAGAGCCTTATGAAAGACTATGACACGAGTTCGCTCGTCATTCCTGTTGACGAAGGCAACAAACTCGACGGCGTAAAAACGATTTCGCTTCTCGTCCTTGCAGTTTCCTTCGGCATAGTTGTCTATGGCGCTCTTAACCTTAAATGGAGCTGGCCGCAGATCGGCGCTGTCTTTATGATTTGCGGAATTATTACCGCAGCTCTCAATAAACTTTCACCGACAGAAACAGTCAACTACATTCTTGACGGTATGCGCGGCGCAATGGAAGGCGCGCTCATTATCGGCGCAGCCCGTGCTGTTCAGGTCGTCCTTACAAACGGCGGGCTTGTAGACCCTCTCGTTCACTGGATGTCAACGTTTATGCAGGGTTCATCGGCATACATTTCAACCTGCATCATGTTTATCGCAAACTTCTTTATCAACGCGCTTATTCCGTCAGGTTCAGGCCAGGCAATGGCAGTTATGCCGCTTATGGTTCCTCTTGCAGACCTTCTCCACATCACGCGCCAGACGGCAACGCTCGCTTTCCAGTTCGGCGACGGTATCTCCAACACGCTTTGGTTCACCAACGGAACGCTTCTTATCTACTGCGCGCTGGGCAAGGTTCCTCTTAAAGTATGGTACAAATTCATACTTCCGCTTCAGGGAATTTATTTCCTGCTCGAATTCGGCGTACTCTACTTTGCAATAGCGTCAGGCTACGGCCCGTTCTAAAAGAAAATCAGTTTAATATCTGCAAATGCCATGTGCTTCCGCGCATGGCATTTGTTTGAGAAAAGGAGTGTCAATTCTATGTTCAACGCAATGGCTGAAGTGCAGAAAAACAGGGATTACGCAGTAAGTATGCGGAGATATTTCCATCAGCATCCTGAACTAAGCTGGAAAGAATTTGAAACGGCGAAGAAAATACGCGAAGAACTGACGTCATTCGGAATCCCCTGGACGGAAGTTGCTGCAACAGGAACGATAGCGGTGCTTCAGGGATCTGAAAATGCCCCTGTAATCGGGCTTCGCTGCGATATAGACGCGCTTCCGATACAGGAAGTCAAGGATTTGCCGTACAAATCGCAGAATGACGGCGTAATGCACGCCTGCGGACACGATTCGCACATTACGATGCTTCTGACAGCGGCGAAAATTCTTGCCGAACACAGGGACGAACTGAAATGCACGGTAAAATTTATATTCCAGCCGGCGGAAGAAGCCATGACAAACGGTGCGCTGAAAATGCTTGAATCGGGACTTGTCGACGACTTGGATACGGTTGCCGGAATCCATATCTTCCCGTACATTGAAGCCGGAAAAATTTCCGTTGACGAAGGTTCGCGCTACACGGCGGCAGGCTTCATGCGGATAAAAATCAAAGGCGTCAGCGGACACGGCGCATGGCCGAATCTCGCCGTAGATCCGATATACGTCGCGGCAAAGGTCATAGACGCGCTGCAGAGCATAGCAAGCAGAGAAACAGACCCGAATGAAACGGTAATAGTAAGCATCTGCACCTTCCACGCTGGCACGCTTCCCAACGTAATACCGGCGGAAGCCGAGCTTTCGGGAACAGTCCGCACCTTCAGTTCGGCGCTTGCAAAAAAACTGCCTGAAATGATAGAACGCGTCATCAAAAACACCGTTGCAGCCTACCGCGCGGATTACGAATTTGACTACTACACGAATATCCCTGCTACGGTCAACAATCCGCGCTGCAGCAAAATAGCGGCAAAATCAGTACGCACTATACTCGGTGAAGAAGGACTTACGGAATATTACAAATCGCCCGGCGGAGAAGATTTCTCACATTTCCTTGACCGTTTCCCCGGCGTCTACGCCTTTGTCGGCTGCAGAAACGAAGCCAAAGACTGCGTGTACGCGCTGCACCACGACCATTTTAATCTTGACGAAGATGGAATGCTCAACGGAGCGGCTTTCTACGTGCAGTATCTGCTTGACGCGCAGGAAGAAAACTGGAAATAAATTGAAATTCAGTCAGCAAACATATTCAAAAATCCGCCGAACGGCGGATTTTTGAATACGTAATTTCCGCAATGAAAAATACGGACAAAATGTTATAATCATTGCATAAGGAAATTTTGTCAAGGAGCGGAAGTGTGACTATGGACGGAAAACTGAACGAAAAAACTGAAAAAGTAACGGCAGCGCTTTTAATAGCGGCAGGGCTTGCCCTGTGCGGATTTCTTGCCGGCTTCGGAATTAAGGAAAGCCGTGCGCCCGTGCGGACGGTAACTGTCAAGGGACTTTCCGAGCGCGACGTTAAGGCTGACCTTGCGCTTTGGTCGATAAACTTTGTCCGCGCCGGAAACGACCTGACGAAAACGCGCGGTGAAATAATGAAAGACGATGAGGTTGTAACCGCCTTTTTGGAAAAGCAGGGAATAGCCGGTGCCGTTATATCGCGCAAAATGAACGTCATTGACAAAAACGCGCAGCAGTACGGCGACGGAAACGAGGCGCAGATAAGATTTATACTGACACGGACGGTTATGATACGCAGCGCTGACGTAAGCAGGATAGAAGAGGCGTACAAACAGACCGCGCAGCTTATCAACGAAGGAGTCGTACTCAGCAGCGACGGAGATTCAGGGGCTCCTGTGTACGTGTTCAACGGGCTTACGAAGCTGAAACCGTCAATGATTGCGGAAGCCAACAAAAACGCGCGCGAAACGGCGGAACAGTTTGCGCAAGACTCTCAGAGCAGCCTTGGCAAAATACTTGTTGCCGACCAGGGAATATTCCAGATTCTGCCGCGCGACAACGCGCCCATGCTTCAGGAATCTCAGCAGACAGACAAAACTGTCCGCGTTGTCGTCACGATAAAATACCAGCTGAAAAATTAGTATAACAGAGCTGAGGACAGATGTTTACAGGGCAAATTAAAAACAGACCGGACATGTGTCCGGACTGTCTTTGATTTTGTGCTACTCCCATTCAACGATTTTGCCCGGATTTAGTATATTCTGCGGGTCAAAGGCAAGCTTGACGCGTTTTATCAGCTCTATCTGAGCGTCGTCAAGGAAATATTTTATGTACTCCCTGCGCTTAAGCCCTATGCCGTGCTCGCCTGAAAGTGTTCCGCCAAGCTTTTTGGTGTCGGCGTAAATATCTTTCTGCGCCTTGTGGAGCAAATCCTTCCAATTTTCTTTGTCGCCCGCTATGAGCGTGCAGTGCATATTTCCGTCTCCCGCATGACCATAGACCGAAGATTCAAGCCCGTATTTTGCGCACGCTTTTTCGATTGAGAAAAGCAGTGCCGGAACCTTGTCAGCAGGCACGACAAGGTCTTCTTTAACGTAATTTTCGCACAGTTTCGCTATTGAGTCTGCGATTGATTTTCTTGCCGTCCAAAGATTTTCTTTTTCAGCGTCCGTTTTGGCAAGGCTGATTTTTTGCGCTCCGTATCTTGCGGCTGTTTCAGCCACTTTTTTGCAGTCTGTTTCAAGCGTTTCAATATCGCTGCTTTCAAGCTGGATAATCAGAGCTGCGCCGGAACTGCAAGCCGGAACTTCGCGTTTCAGACATCTTGACACGAAGGAAAGAGAATTTCTGTCCATGAACTCTATTGAAACAGGAATAAGTCCTGCTTCGGCAATGATTTTTGGAACAAGAGCCATTGCGCTGTCAGCATCTGCAAATTCCGCAAGCAGATCCGCCGAATATTTTGGCAGGGGAAGCAGTTTAAGCACCGCTTTTGTAATAATTGCAAGCGTTCCTTCAGAACCTGCGAGAAGATGTACGAAATCAAAACCAGTTACGTCTTTTCTGCGTTTTCCGCCGAACCACGTGACAGTTCCGTCTGCAAGCACGGCTTCAAGAGCAAGCAGCTGAGCGCCTGTCGCGCCGTATTTCACGACCTTGTTCCCGCCTGCGTTTTCCGCTATGTTTCCGCCTATCTGCGATTTGTCCCCGCTGCACGGGTCTCCGGCGTAGAGAAGGTTGTGTTCTCTTGCAAGCTTGACAATATCATCGGTAATGACGCCGGTTTCGACCGTTATCGTGAAATTTGCTTCGTCAAGTTCGATTATCCTGTTCATTTTTTCAAAACATAGGACAATGCCGCCGAAAGCAGGCACTGCGCCTCCTGACAAGCCTGTACCCGCGCCGCGGCAGGTAACGGGAATGTTGTGCTGCGCCGCGAGTTTTACGACAGCCGAAACCTGATCGGTGCTTTCAGGAAATACAAGAGCTTCCGCGATATATTCTCTGTCATAGGAATTAGCGGGAACTTCATCATGCGAGTATTCGGCAAGCTTTGCCGTATCTGTAAAAACGTTATTTTCCCCGGCAGCCGCTTTCAGTTCTTCGAGCAGTCTGCCGTCGATTTTACCGTATCTGTCCATAGTGATACCTCCACGTTATATTCCGTCAGTATTTTAACATATTTCGAAGACGCGGCGGAGGCAGCCTGACGCCGTCTGTGTTATAATAACGCGGTAATATTGCGGGGAGAAATGTGATGAAGCGTGACGTTCTGAAATCGAGAATTAAGGCAGTCTGCGGCAGCGAATTTGTTTTTTACGCATTCGCGGTGCTGTCAGTGTTTGTCAAATTCTGGTTTGCGGAGCTCGAAATTTCTTCGTGCCTGACAAGAAAAGCCGCCTCCGTCGCGGCTTCGTTCGGATTTTTTGCCGCAAGCTTTGCGCTGCTTTCGCTTCTGCCGCAAAAAAGCAGAAAGTATTTCGTTATTGTCTGGGATTTCGCGCTGACGGCACTTGTTATTACCGATCTTCTTTTTATACGCTATTATTCCGACCTTTTTTCTTTTATAAACTTAGGGCTTTCAACGCAGGTCGGAGAAGTTTCCGACAGCGTTTTCGCGCTTTTCGGCATTTCGGATCTGCTCTATTTTGCTGATTTTCCCCTGCTGCTTTGGCTTGCTTTTCATGCCGAATTCAAAAAAATATCAACCCGCAGGGCAGTGGTTGCGTTGCTGCTTGCTGCTGTGGGATTTTCTGCCGTATGGTACAGATACGAAAGATATAATCACGACGTGCCCGGTGTTCTTAAAGCGACATGGGACAAACCGGCGGTCTGCAGCGGCGCGGGGCTTGTCGTTTATCATATTAACGATGCTAAAAATACTCTGCGTGACTGCTGTTTCAAAGGAAAAATATCCGACGAAGAAGTAGAAAAGCTTGAAAAATGGTTTGAAAAGCGTGCTGCCGGAAACGTCAGCGGGATATATTTCGGTCAGGCAAGGGGCGCAAATCTTATAATTGTTCAGGCGGAATCGCTGCAAAATTTTGTAATCAACAGGAAAATTAACGGTCAGGAAATTACCCCGAACCTTAACCGCTTTATAAAAGAAGCCTACTATTTCAACCGCATTTACAATCAGACTGCGGCGGGAAACAGCGCGGACGCGGAGTTTCTTGCGAACACGGGATTCTATCCGGCGCAGTCGGGCGTCGCGCATATCCGCTTTGCGAGAAACGATTTTGAAGCCATGCCGAAAACGCTTGCGGACAACGGCTATGACACGCTTGCCCTGCACGGCGACAGACCTGGTTTCTGGAACAGACAGGCTGTTTATCCGCGTCTGGGCTTCAAACGCTTTGTAAGCAGAAACGAGTTTGAGCAGGACGAAATAATAGGCTTGGGGTTGAGCGACAGAAGCTTTTTCAGACAGACTGCCGATATTCTTTCAAAGAACAGTCAGCCGTTCTACGCGTTTCTTGTAACGCTTACAAGCCACTATCCGTATGACTGGAAAGAGCTTCCTCAGCAGACGAAGCTGGACACCGGAAGCTTCAAGGATACGCTGCTCGGCAATTATCTGCTTTCAATACACTATTTTGACGCCTGTTTCGGCGAATTTATTGCCACTCTCAGGAAAAACGGTCTGCTGGAAAAATCAGTCATAGCCGTCTACGGCGATCACACGGCAATACCGCGCTGGGACAGGGCGGATCTTTCGCGTTTCCTTAACAGGGATTTCGCACAAGCTGCCGTATGGTGCAGCGAGCAGACTGTTCCGCTAATTATCCGCACTCCGCGGAAAACACTGCGCGGCAAAGGGTATCAGGCAGGAGGGCTGCTTGACGTGCCCAAGACGCTCACCACGCTACTCGGCGTTGATTTCAAATACACGCTCGGCAGAAATCTTTTTGACGGCAGCGTTCAGGAGCCCGTAGTTTTCAAAAGCGAAGCCTACGTGTACGGAAACAGCTACGTAGAACCTTCAAAAAAAGAAGCTCACACCCTCGCCGGCGGCAAAAAGCTTGATTATTCGAAATTTGACGAAATAACCGCAAGGGCAAAACAGCAGCACGAATACAGCAACACGATGCTTGAATACAATCTGCTGAAAAAAATTAAAAAGAAGTAATTTACAATCTGCGGACAAGTGCTATAATTTGCTAAACTTAATATTGCAATTAAAGGATAGAGGCGCAGTTGTCAAGAGTAGCACCGGCGGAACAGATGCCGCAAAATCGTTGCCGGTGCGAAAGGGGCTGCTGCCGAAGGCGGGAAGCTGCGAACCCTGCCCGGGCAATCGGACAATATCCGTTTGACTGTCGCTTATGCGGAGAGCTATGGATTAATTGAACCCATGAATGCCTGACGGCGTTCGCTTTTGGTTAATCAAAGCTGATGCAGGGCATCGGCTTTTTCTTTATAAAACATACAACAGAACGGGAGGCAGTTCACATGAAAAAAAATCCGATATTCAGAGGAGTCGCAACGGCTCTTATCACTCCCTGCACAGACGCCGGGCTTGACCTTGACTCATTCGGAAAGCTTATCGACTGGCAGATTGAGCAGGGCGTCAACGCGCTTGTAATAGCCGGAACAACCGGAGAAGGTTCAACCCTGACTGACGAAGAACACCGCCTTGCGATAAAATTTTCGGTAGAACGCACGGCAGGCAGAGTGCCTGTAATCGCAGGAACAGGCTCCAATGACACAAGCTATGCAATCTCGCTTACAAAATACGCATGCGAGGTCGGCGCGGACGCTATGCTTGTTGTAACGCCGTATTACAACAAGGCCACGCAGAAAGGGCTTGTTACGATGTACAACGCAATCGCGGACGCATCTGCAAAACCGATTATTCTTTACAACGTTCCGTCGCGCACCGGCGTGAACATTGAACCTGCCACCTACGTGAAGCTTGCGGAGCATCCGAATATTGCGGCAATCAAAGAAGCGAACAGCAACATTTCAAAAATAGTGGAGGCGGCGGCTCTTGTCGGCGACAAACTCAACATATATTCAGGCAACGACGACCAGATAGTGCCGATTATGTCAATGGGCGGACTCGGCGTAATATCGGTGCTTTCAAACGTCGCTCCCGTTCAGACGACGGAAATCTGCAAGCGTTTCTTCAAGGGTGACGTTGCCGGTGCGGCTAAGCTGCAGGGCGAAATGCTTCCGCTTATCAAGGCTCTTTTCTGCGAAGTCAACCCGATACCGGTGAAAGCGGCAATGGCAGCTATGGGCTGGTGCAAAAACTACGTCAGGCTTCCGCTCACGCCGATGGAAGAAGAGCACTTTGACAGTATGCTTGACGTTATGCGCAGCATGGGACTGATAAAATAAAATGAAAATTATTATTCACGGCTATACGGGCAGAATGGGGCAGATGCTTGTTTCGCTTTCGGAGCGCGAAAACAGCGCTTTTGAAGTTGCGTCCAAAGTAAGCCCGGACTGCCCTTCTGAAACAGAAAACTGTTATACGGAGCTTGACCATTTCACCGGTGAGGCAGACTGCATAATAGACTTTTCAAACCACGCTGCGGCAAAAACTTTAACGGACTATGCTGTAAAGCGCGGTATTCCGCTGGTTGTGGCAACTACCGGACATAATGAAAGCGAGCTTGAAGCGATAAAACGCGCGGCGGAGCACGTCCCTGTTTTCTTCTCTGCGAACATGTCCGTCGGTGTAGCCCTTCTTGCAAATTTGGCAAAAGAGGCTGCGTCTGCTTTCCCTGACGCCGATATTGAAATAATTGAAACGCACCACAACCAGAAGCTTGACGTTCCGAGCGGAACCGCTTTGCTACTGGCGCGAAAAATTAAAGAGGCGCGAAGCGGCGCGGAAATACTTGTCGGCCGCCATGAAAACGGAAAACGCGGCAAAGAGATTGGAATACATTCCGTCCGTCTCGGAAACGAAACCGGAAGGCACACAATAATTATCTCTGCTGGAAGCGAAACAATTACTCTGGAACACAAGGCGGAAAACAGAATGTTGTTTGCCGAAGGAGCGGTCGCGGCTGCTAAATTTATCTGCGGCAAAAAAGCAGGCTTCTATACGATGGAAGATATCATAGGGTAAAAAATCGAATTACCAATGACCAAGTACCAATTACCGATTAAGGTGCCGGCATAAATGCCGGCGTTGTAAAAGAAACACCGTCTTACTGCAGGACGTAAAGCATTCTCAGTTGTAAGGAGAAGGAAACAGAAATGATAAAAGTAACAAAATTCGGCGGCAGTTCGCTTGCTTCCGCCGAACAGTTTAAAAAAGTTGCGGACATCGTAAAATCAGACAAAGACAGGCGCTTTGTCATAGCTTCCGCACCCGGCAAAAGAAATTCCGCAGATACAAAAGTGACTGACATGCTCTACGGTTGCTGCGAGCTTGCGCGGCAGGGCAAGCCGTTTGACGGGGCGCTTGAGCAGATACGCGGACGTTTTGAGGAAATCGCCTCAGGGCTTGGCATTGAATTTGACCTGCAGAGCGAATTTGACGAAATAGCAAAGCAGCTTGAAAAACCGCAGAAAGACTATATGGCAAGCCGCGGTGAACATCTTAACTCAAAGATACTCGCAAAATATCTTGGTTTTGAATTTGTCGAAGCCGCGGACTGCGTTCTGTTTGACGAAAACGGAAAATACATGCAGGAAGAAAGCAATCTGCTGCTTGCACAGAGGCTTGAAAGTGTCAAATACGCGGTTATTCCCGGATTTTACGGCGCAAAAGCCGACGGCACAATAAAAACCTTTTCGCGCGGAGGCTCTGACGTAACAGGATCGATAGTTGCGAGAGCAGTGTCTGCGGACATATACGAAAACTGGACGGACGTGTCCGGCGTGTTTGCCGCTGACCCGAGAATTGTCAAAAATCCCAGAGTAATCAGCCGCGTGACCTACAGTGAACTCCGCGAACTGTCCTATATGGGCGCGTCGGTATTGCATGAAGACGCTGTATTTCCCGTGCGCAGAGCGGGAATACCAATCAACATACGCAACACGAACTGTCCGGAAGCTGAAGGGACGATGATAGTTTCCGAACTGCCGCAGGGCGCAAAACGGCACGTGATAACCGGAATAGCAGGACGCAAAGGCTTCAGCACGGTTTTAGTCGAAAAAGCGATGATGAACGCCGAAACGGGTTTCGGAGCTGCGCTGTTGAAAATTTTTGCAGACAACGGCGTATCTTTTGAACACGTGCCGTCGGGCATAGACACAATGTCCGTTGTTGTAAGCACTGAGGGCTTTAACCCCGTGCGCGAAAAAGTCATTGAAACGATACAAAATGAACTGAAACCGGACAATATCAGTACAGAAGACGGAATTGCACTGATAGCGGTTGTCGGACACAGAATGGCGTCGGCAAAAGGCGTTGCCGCGAAAATCTGCTCCGCAATATCCAAATCAGACATCAACATACGAATGATAGACCAGGGGCCAAGCGAATTGAACATGATCTTCGGCATTGACGCGGAAAATTACGAAACGGCAATCAGGGGTATATACGAAGAAATTAAAGATTTGATATAGGTATCGAGCAATTCGGCTGCGGGAATAACCTGCAGCTTTTTTTGTAAAATTATGCAATAAGTTATATAATAAGCAGTCAGTTTTCGGCGCCGGAGTGCGCTGGCCGGTCAGGGGGAGGCACGCCTGTTATGGAACACAGCGAAATTTTTTATTACGTTATCTGGATTGCATGGTGGTTTGTCCAGTTTATACTTTATCTGCTCATCTTCCTTCTTACAGTTGACGGCATATATCAGATTATTGTAAGTCTCAAAGGTTTCGGTCAGCAGGCAGCGATGCCTTCGGCAAAACGTTTCCGCCGTTTTGCGGTGCTTGTTCCTGCCCATAACGAAGAAAAAGTTATAGGGCCGCTTATGACAAGCCTTGCGGAGCAGAATTATCCGAAGAACTGTTACAAGGTCTTTGCTTCGTGCGACAACTGCTCTGACGGAACCGTTGACGTTGTCCGCGCGAGTGGCGCGACTGCCCTTGAACGCCATGATCTGGAGCATAACGGCAAGACGTGGAACGTCCGCTGGGCTCTGACGCAGATTCCTCTGGCGGAGTACGACGCGCTTGTTATGTTTGACGCGGACAATCTCGCCGACGAAAATTTCCTTATGTATATGAACGACTATATGGAGCTGCATCCTGAAGCAGAGGCAATCCAGGGCGTGCTTGACGTCAAAAACCCTGACGACAACTGGCTTACGCGTTCCTACGCGCTTGCCTACTGGTTTTCAAACCGTTTCTGGCAGCTTGCGAGGGGACTTTGGGGACTTTCCTGCACGCTTGGCGGCACCGGTCTTGTAATCCGAGCCGCAACGCTTGAGAGAATCGGCTGGAATTTGGAAAGCCTTACGGAAGACCTTGAGATGTCAACGAGGCTTATTCTTTCCGGCAGCCGCGTGCATTGGAACAACGCAGCCGTGATTTACGACGAGAAACCGCAGGATTTAAAAATTTCAGTCAAACAAAGAACGCGTTGGATGCAGGGGCATTACTGGGTTTTTTGGCATTACGGCAGGGATTCGCTCAGAGCGTTTTTCGCCACCGGCAGACTGCAGTATCTTGACCTTTTCCTTTATCTGCTCGCTCCCGTCAAATCCTGCCTCGGCATAATTATCCTGTTTGCAGGTATGGCGTATACGCTCGTGAACAATCTTATACTTTTCCCGACAATGTCGAAGGGCACGCCGCATGACACGGCGTCATGGCTTTGGTTCTTTGCCTTTCCGATAGTCAGCATGATTGTTTTCTGCGTTATCTGCGCGATTATAGGACCTTCGATGCGCGAGAAAAAGTTCACGCTGCGCTATGTTAAGGATACCTTTGCCTATTTCTGGTTCGGTCTTACGTGGATACCGCTGCTTTTCCGCGCGGCGTTCCTTGCGAAGGATCAAAGCACGTGGGTTAAGACAGAACATACCCGCGGAATTTCCGTTTCAGACGTTTCAAAATAAGGGGTTATAAATGAATTATTCTTCACAGTTCAGCCTTTTGAAGAAACGCAGTTTTCTGCCTATGTTTATTACGCAGTTTCTTGCGGCCTTCAATGACAACCTTTTCAAAAACGCGCTCGTTATTCTTATAACCTACCGGCTTGCCGACGAGTACGGCATAAACGGTCAGGTGCTTGTAACCGCGGTTGCGGGCGTGTTTGTCTTGCCTATGATTATCTTTTCGGCTTTTGCCGGTCAGCTCGCAGACAAATACGACAAGACTGTTTTGATAAAAGTTATAAAGATTGCCGAAATAGCAATTATGATTTTTGCTTCGATCGCTTTCTGCTACAACAAGATGTGGTGGCTGATAATTCTGCTGTTCTGCATGGGCACTCATTCGGCATTTTTCGGTCCTATCAAATACAGCATTCTCCCTCAGCACCTGAACGAAAACGAACTTGTCGCGGGCAACGGGCTTGTCAGCGCCGGAACTTTTATAGCAATTCTTTTAGGAACAATTTCAGGCGGGCTGCTTGTGCTTCGCGAGTCGGGACACGTTTTTATTTCAGCCGCAATTCTTTCCACAGCTTTGCTTGGCTGGATTGCCTGCCTCTTCATTCCGTCTGCGCCTTCTTCGCAGCCTGACCTTGAACTTAACTGGAACATTTTTTCGGCAACGTGGCAGATTGTCGGAAATACCAGAAAGAACAGAGCGGTTTTCCGCGCTATTCTCGGTATCTGCTGGTTTTGGTTTGTCGGCGCGGTATTTCTTGCCCAGTGCCCGAACTTCGCAAAAAATATAATCGGAGCCAACGAGCAGGTTTCAACGCTTTTCATAGTTATTTTTTCTGTCGGTGTCGGGCTTGGTTCAATGCTTTGCAACAGACTTCTTAAAGGCGAGGTCTCAACGCGTTTTGTTCCTCTTGCCTGCCTGGGTATGAGCCTTTCAATTTTCGTGCTCGCTTTTGTCTGCCGTTTTGTGCCGCATTATCCGTCGCTTGTCGGTGTCGGAGACTTTGTGAAAGCTCCCGCGGCGTGCGCGGTTATGGGTATGCTTCTTTTGATGACGATGTGCGGCGGTCTTTACAACGTCCCGATGTATGCTCTCATGCAAGACAGAACGCCGAAAGAAGAGATGGCGAGAGCCGTCGCCTGCCTTAACGTAAGCGATTCATTCGGAATGGTGCTCTCGGCGGTGTTCAGCATGGGTCTTCTTGCCTGCCGTGCGACCGTCGTGCATATCTTTATCTGTCTCGGCATTGCCAATCTCGGCGTCGCCCTGTTTGTCAGGAAAATAGAGAAGGCTGAAAAATGAACGGACTCAGGGAAAGAATAATTTCTACTGCGCTTGCAATGAGCCGCAGCGGTCTTGTCCGCGGAACCTCAGGCAATATTTCCGCGAGAACGGAGCGTGGTTTTTTGATTACTCCGAGCGGTATGGCGTATGAAAGTCTTGTGCCGGAAGATTTGCCGGAAATGGATTTCATGCTGCGGCAGATTTCCGGAAACAGAAAACCGTCAATAGAAAAAGAGATGCACGGACTTATCCTGAAGAACAGAAATGATGTGGGTGCAGTTGTTCACGCTCATTCGGTATACGCGTCGGCGGTTGCCTCTGCAAGAAAAGATATTCCTGTCATTACGGACAATATCGCAGCGTTTTTCGGCTGTGCCGTGCCGTGTGCCGAATATGCGCCCGCAGGAAGCCCTGAGCTTGCGCGTAACGTGCTTTCAGCGCTCGGCAAAGGCTTCGGCGTTCTGCTCGCAAATCACGGTGCGCTTTGTGTTGGTGCAACTCCTGAGGAAGCTTTGCTGCGCTGCGAAATTCTTGAAGAAACTGCAAAAATTTACGTTTTGTCGCAGCTTTTGGGCGGGGCTGTTGCTTTGGATGACAAGGCTGCTGCCGAACAGTACAGCGCCATGCAGAAAAATTACGGTCAGACAAAATGAAAAAAGTGCTTACCGTAGCCGGCTCGGATTGCAGCGGGGGAGCCGGTATTCAGGCTGATTTGAAAACAATGACGGCGCTCGGAGTCTATGGAATGAGCGTTGTTACTTCTCTCACGGCGCAGAACACTGCCGGTGTGTATGCTGTCTGCGACACACCGCCTGAATTTGTAGCGCAGCAGTTTGACGCCGTTTTCAGCGACATACGTCCTGACGCGGTAAAAATAGGTATGCTGTCCAACGCGGAAATTATCCGCGTCGTTGCTCAAAAACTTGCGGAATACAAAGCCTGTAATATTGTAGCCGACCCTGTTATGGTTTCAACAAGCGGCTGCAGACTTCTTGCCCCGGACGCTGAACGCAGTCTTACAGACTTAATTCTGCCGTCAGCGCTGCTGATTACCCCGAATATTCCGGAGGCAGAGGCACTCTGCGGCTTTAAAATAGCGTCCAGAGACGATATGCTGAAAGCGGCGGAAGTTCTTGCCCGTGCGAATAGAACTAACGTACTTCTTAAAGGCGGACATCTTGACGGAAATGCCGACGACCTGCTTTACTGCGTGAAGGACGGGGCGTGCTGGTTTGAAGCGGAGAAAATAGACAATCCCAACACTCACGGCACGGGCTGTACGCTTTCCTCCGCTATTGCCTGCGGGCTTGCAAAGGGGCTTGAACTGCGTGAAAGCGTGCGAACGGCAAAAGAATACGTTTCAGGCGCCCTTTCGGCGCGTTTGAATTTGGGAAAGGGAAGCGGGCCGTTAAACCACTGCTGGAAAATAAATTAACGCTGAAATTAAGACATAAAAAAACAGAGCCTTGCGGCTCTGTTTTCTGCCGTTTATTAGTCTTCCTGGGAGATTGCGCCAACCGGGCAGGTTGAAACACAGGCTCCGCATTCGACGCAGGTGTCAGTATCAACGCGTGATTTGCCGTCTTCGATACTGATTGCCGATACCGGGCAGACACCGGCGCAGGCTTCGCATCCCACGCAGGCATCCTGGTCAACATGTGCCTTTGCCATCCTGAAAAACCTCCTTGAGGAAGAATTTTGAACTGCGTTACAGAGGGTATTGTACTCTAAATCCTGTATTTTGCAAGTACATGATATAAAATTAATTATAACGGAATAAAATCGGCGTTTTTGTAATATAATAATATAGGTTTTATGCGGGGGGATTGAGGTATGCAGTATACGCCCATATTGGATACGGAGCAGGCAAAAACAAAAAATCTGAGCAGATCGGTAATATACGCTGTGTTCGGAATATATCTCATCGGCTATTCGGCTTATGCCGCATACAGCCGTGAAAGTCTCAAAACGATACTTGCGGCGTTTGTAATCGGCGGCGTTGTCCTTTTCGCGTCAAATTTCAGCAAGCGCTTCTTTATTGCGGATGAAGGAATAGTGCAGTCCGTGCGCAGCTGGTCAGGCAGGCAGGATACTCTGATGCCGTGGGAAGATTTGTTTCTCGTGTCGTTTGTCACAGAAAAAGACAATCTGACAGCATACTTTGACAACGGCGAAAAGGTGTGGAAGCTTGATTTCCCGAGCTGGCAGAGAAAAGAGCTGAAACAGCTTGTCATAAAATATCTTCCTGATATGGAAATAAACGAAATAACCAAGAAATGACAGCGTAACGCGGCGGCGTAAAATTTGTCTGCCGCGTTTGTGTAAAAAATAACGAAGCATAATACATATAGGGGGTGCCTGTATGGGTGAAAGAAGTATAAACGAACTGTGCGGCGAGCTTTTGGAAAAGCGCGCGCTCATTGAGGCGGGAGGCGGACAGAAAGCCGTTGATTTCCAGCATTCCAAAGGCAAACTGACTGCACGGGAAAGAATAGCGCTTCTGCTTGACGAAGGCAGCTTTGTTGAAATTGACGAGTTTATCGTGCACCGCTGCTGCGATTTCGGACTGTCTGAAAAATATTTCCCTGGAGACGGCGTTGTAACAGGCTACGGTACGGTTGACGGCAGAACAGTGTACGTGTACGCGCAGGATTTCACTGTAATAGGCGGATCACTTGGCGAAATGCATTCTGCCAAAATCTGTAAAATTCAGGATTTGGCGCTCAAGAACGGAGCTCCCTGCATCGGCATCAATGATTCCGGCGGAGCCAGAATACAGGAAGGTATAGACTCTCTTTCCGGCTTCGGCAAAATATTTTTCAGAAACGTTAAAGCAAGTGGCATTATTCCGCAGCTGTCCGTCATAGCCGGAACCTGTGCCGGTGGGGCGGTCTACAGCCCTGCTCTTACTGATTTCGTGTTTATGGTGAACAAAACCGGCGTAATGCATATAACAGGCCCTGCGGTTATTAAAGCCGTAACCGGCGAAAGCGTAACCTCGGAAGAAATAGGCGGCGCAACGGCGCACAATGCCGTTTCAGGCTGCGCACATTTTTATGCCGAAAATGAACAGGACTGCTTCTGTCAGGTAAGAAAACTGCTCAGCTACATTCCGTCGAACAATATGGAGGAAGCTCCTTACGTTGAAACCGGCGATTCGACGGCACGTGCCGACATATCCCTGCGCGAAGCGGTTCCCGTAGATCCTAACACGCCTTACGACGTGCGCAGGGTAATTGAAACGGTTTTTGACAACGGGGAATTTTTTGAAGTGCAGCCGATGTTTGCAAAGAATATGGTTACAGGCTTTGCAAGGCTCGGAGGACGTTCCGTCGGAGTAATTGCCAATCAGGCGTGCGAGCTTGCCGGCTGCATAGACATAGACGCGGCGGACAAAGCGGGGCGTTTCGTGCGTTTCTGCGACGCATTCAACATTCCTGTCGTTACCTTCGTTGACGTTCCCGGCTATCTTCCGGGACGCGATCAGGAAATGCGCGGCATAATCCGCCACGGAGCGAAACTGATTTACGCTTACAGTGAAGCAACAATTCCGAAAGTTACCGTCATTCTCCGCAAGGCATACGGCGGTTCATACATAGCTATGTGCTGCAAGGAACTCGGAGCCGACGCCGTTATGGCTTGGCCGACAGCCCGCGTTGCGGTTATGGGTGCCGAGGGCGCCGCGAAGATTATTTTCAAGCATGAGATCGAAACGGCGGACAACAAGGCTGCCGTACGCGACGAGAAAATCGCGGAGTACAGGCGTATGTTTGAAAATCCGTACAGGGCTCTTGAGCACGGACACATTGACAGCGTAATCCTTCCGGAAGAAACGCGCGCGATGATTTATCAGGCGCTTGTCGCCAACGAAACTAAAGACGAGCAGCGTCCGGTGCGCAAGCACGGCGTAATGCCGAATTAGGCGCGAAATGAGTACGGCGGAATATTTCACAGGGGTGCAGGGCGGCGTACTGATGTCGCTGATAGCGTTCAGCATAGTTTTTATTCTGATTGGCTTTATTATGCTTTTGATGATGTCGCTTCACAAAGCCTGCTACAGGGCGGCGCAGAAAAAAGCGGCAGCGGAGAACGCTATGGCGCGTGAAACCGTGCCTGCCGCGGAGCCTGAAAAAGACGACGGTACAGAACTGGCGGCGGTTATTTCCGCTGCTGTTATGCAGTTTGTCTCGCAGGACGCGAAAGTTCTTTCTTTCAGACCTTCAGCGGCTGCCGCCCCGAAGAAAACGATGTGGGGCCGACTGAACAGACTGCGTAATTTCGAAAACGGCACAACAGCAAGATAAATATTTGGGGAGGAACGGATATGATAAAAAATTACAAAATTACGGTCAACGGCAAAAGCTACGATGTAACGGTTGAAGACGGAACTGCACAGCCTCAGGCACAGCCTGCGCCGGCGCAGGCGATAGGACAGCCTGAACCGCGGAAAGCACCTGAAACGCCGGTGTCAGCAGAGCCGAAAGCGGCAGAAAAAATCAGCGGCGCAGTAGAAGCCCCGATGCCGGGTAAAATTCTTAAGGTTCTCGTCGCCGAAGGCGATACTGTTAAAGCCGGACAGCTTGTGGTAATTCTTGAAGCCATGAAAATGGAAAACGAGATATTTGCAACGGCTGACGGAACGGTACAGAAAATTGTCTGCAAAACAGGCGCCAGCGTCAGTACTGGAGACGCGCTTCTTGTTATAGCGTAAGGACAGGCAGATGGAAATATATCTTTCCGCGCTGCGCGGAATAATCGAACAGTCAGGCTTGGCGGGACTTACGCAGGGCAATGCGGTAATGCTTGCCGTTGCTTTTGTTCTGCTCTACCTTGCGATAGTAAAAGATTTTGAGCCGCTGCTTCTCATCCCGATTTCTTTCGGCTGTATTCTCGTCAACCTTCCGCTTTCCGGAATAATTGACGAAGGCGGTTTCCTTTACTACGTTAAAATAGGACTTGACCATGAAATATATCCTATTCTGATTTTCATGGGTATCGGCGCGCTTACGGATTTTGGTCCCCTGCTTGCCAACCCGATTACTTTCCTGCTCGGAGCGGCTGCACAGCTCGGCGTGTTTGTGGCGCTTGTCGGTGCCGTGTGCATGGGATTTTCGCTTCCGGCAGCGGCGAGTATAGGCATAATCGGAGGCGCCGATGGTCCTATCGCTTTCTATATATGCCAGCGTCTTTGCAGGGATATACTGCCGGCGGTCGCTGTTGCGGCTTACAGCTACATGTCGCTTGTTCCGCTTATTCAGCCGCCCGTGATAAAGCTTCTTACGACCAAAGAAGACCGCGGAATTAAAATGGAACAGCTCCAGCCTGTTTCAAAAACAGAAAGAATACTGTTCCCGATACTTTCAACCGTTGTCTGCGGACTGATACTTCCTGCGGCGGTTCCTCTTATCGGAATACTTATGTTCGGAAATCTGCTGCGTGAAAGCGGGGCAACCGAACGTCTCAGCCAGGCGACACAGAACGAGATTTTGAACGCGACCACGATTTTCCTCGGAATTTCTGTCGGCGCGACAATGCAGGCGGAATCCTTCCTCAGAATGGATACGCTCAAAATTATTGCGCTCGGTCTTGTCGCGTTTGTTTTCAGCACTGCGGGCGGTGTTCTGTTCGGACAGCTGCTCAAGGTGCTGTCGGGAAGGAAAATCAACCCCGTTATCGGCGCCGCCGGCGTTTCAGCAGTTCCGATGGCTGCCCGAGTCTGTCAGAAGGTCGTTCAGCAGGAATACCCTGGTTCATACGTCCTCATGCACGCTATGGGACCCAACGTCGCCGGCGTTATAGGAACGACCATAGCCGGAGGGGCAATGATCACCCTCCTTATGCACTAAGGTTTGTACATGAACAAAATTTATGAAGTAAAAGCCGAAGAAATAAAAAGCCTTGCCGTTTCGCTGCTGCTGAAAGCCAATATACAGCTGTCAGAAGGAATGAAACAGCTTGTTCGCAATGCGCGGGAAGCTGAAAAAATGCCGCTTGCCAGAGAAATTCTTGCGGATTTGGCGAAAAACGCAGAGCTTGCGGAAGAAAAGCAGCTTCCGATGTGTCAGGACTGCGGACTTGCCGTAATATTTGCCGAAATAGGGCAGGACGTGCATATCACCGGCGGCGATATTACGGAAACCTTAAACGAAGCCGTGAAAGAAGCTTACGAAAAAGGGTTCTTGCGCAAATCGGTTGACCTTGACCCGCTGTTTAACAGGGAGAACAGCGGAGACAACACGCCTGCCGTGATACATTGCAGCATTGTCCCGGGCAGTTCCGTAAAAATAACAGTCAGCCCCAAAGGTATGGGCAGCGAAAATATGAGCCGTCTGTTTATGCTTAAACCGTCCGACGGCGTAGAGGGAGTATTGAACGCCGTCACCGAAACCGTTGAAAAAGCGGGCGCAAATCCCTGTCCTCCGATAGTTCTTGGCATAGGAATAGGCGGAAACTTTGAAACTGTTGCTCTTGCCGCAAAAAAAGCCTTGCTCAGCACCGAAGGAAAACGCAATACAGACGAACGTTACGCGGCGCTTGAAAAAGAAATAATCAGCCGCTGCAACAAACTCGGAATAGGCGCGGCAGGTTACGGCGGAACGGTTACGGTGCTTGACGCCCACGTTATCGCCTTACCGACGCATATAGCGGGTCTGCCTGTTGCCGTCAACGTATGCTGCCATGCTCTCCGCCATGCGGAAGGAACAATAGAGGGCAGAGCGGTGGAGGTATCCTGCAATGCTTAAAGAAATATTTCTGCCTCTTGACGATACTGCTGTTTTGGAACTGCACGCCGGAGACAAAATTCTGCTTACGGGAGAAATTTACGTTGCAAGGGATGCCGCGCACGAACGCATTGTCTCGGCGATAAAAAACGGCGGAAAACCTCCCTTTGAGATAGCGGAAGCGGCAGTATATTACGCCGGTCCAGCGCCTGTAAAGCCCGGGGAAATAATCGGGGTAATAGGACCTACGACCGCCGGAAGAATGGACGCTTACACGCCGTTTCTTCTTGAACGCGGTCTGCGTGTTATGATAGGCAAAGGCAAACGTTCTGCCGAAGTTATTGAAGCCATGAAAAAACGCAAGGCAGTGTATCTTGGGGCAGCAGGCGGGGCAGCCGTTCTGCTTCAAAGTTCCGTGACGGAAGCCGAAACGATTGCGTGGCCTGAACTGGGGCCTGAAGCCGTATTGAGACTAAAAATTAAGCAGATGCCGCTTGTGGTGGTTATAGACTGTGAAGGAAACAGCCTGTACGAAACAGGACAGGCTGCGGCAAAAAAGTTAATCGCTGAAACCGAGAGGTAGAAATGGCACGAAAACAGCCCTTGATATGGGGCGCTATTCAAATCGTGAAAAAAATTATTTACGCCCTGCCGCACAAACAGGCATGCGCTCTTGGCGGTTGGATTGGTCTGCTTGTGGCGTTCTTTTCAAAAAAACGCGTCGCGGCAGCCGAAAAACGCTGCGCAAAAGCTCTGGGTGTCAGCGCGGAAGAAGCAGCGAGAATTGTCAGGGCATCCTACAGGCATTTTGGCACGGCAGCCGTTGAATTTATGCGGCAGCCGATAATGCTTGACAAACTTGACGGGCTTGTGCGCGTTCACGGCGAGAAAAACCTTGACGATGCCCTTGCCTGCGGCAAAGGCGTAATGTTTATAACCGCGCATTTGGGCAACTGGGAATATGCCGCGTCGCTGTTTGCAAAACACGGCTATCCTATCAACGGACTCGTTGCGGAACAGCGTGACGAAAGAATTACGGCTCTCATTGAAGAAATACGCGTCGCCAGCAAAGTAAAAGTCCTTTACAAAAATTCCGACCTGAAAAAAATGATGCAGCTCCTCCGCAGGGGCGAACTGATTGCTGTGCCTATAGACCAGGACGCAAGAGACAAAGGAATACTGTCGCCGTTTCTCGGCATTCCGGCAAGCACCCCGACAGGGGTCGCCAAGCTGGCTGACAAATTTGACTGTAAAGTTGTTGCCGGTTTCTGCGTGAAAGCTGAAGACGGAATTTACGATTTTTACCTGCTTCCCGCGTTGGAAAGCGAAGACGGAAAACGCTTCGGCGAGGATGTTCAGAAAAGCATAGACAGCTGCAACGAAGTTATCTCCGAATGGATAAGAAAATATCCTGAGCAGTGGATGTGGCTCTATCCGCGCTGGGAATCGGTCGAAGAAGGGCAGATAAAATGAAGTGTGCTGCTGACCCGGGAAAATTCAAAACGGGCTTTGTACTGACGGAGAACGACGGAAATCTGATTTTTTCCGCCGTTATTCCCGCTGAAAAACATTCTGAATTTGTCAGTGCAGTTGAAACGGGAAATTATGCGCTGCTTGAAAAATGGTGCCGTGAAGGCAGACTGCCCGAGAAAATTGAAGTGAACGAAATCCTGCTCGGAAGCGGAACAACGCATAAAGAACTTGAAAAAATGCTGAAAGACAAAATCCCCGTGCGGATTGTTGACGAATACGGCACCACGCTTGAAGGCAGAAAATTGTACTGGAAACTGCACCCGCCCAAGGGCTTGCTGAAACTGTTCCCGACCTCGCTGCGGACTCCGCCGCGCGATATTGATGACCTTGCCGCATGGGCAATTATACTGAAAAGTCTGGCAGAATAAAAAAACGGCGCACAGCGCCGTTGATTTTTTATTTTTTGTCCGCGAGTTTTTTCAAAACGTCCTGATATCCGTCAGTGCCGTACTCTACAAATTTTTTCACGCGGCTGATTGTTGCGGTGCTTGCCCCTGTCTGCTGGACAATCTTCGGGTATGACATCTTTTTGAGAAGCAGACTTGCAACCTGCAGCCTCTGGGCAAAAGCCTCTATTTCGGCATAGGTTGCCACGTCTTCAAGGAACCTGTACGCTTCCTCGCGTGTTTCTATAGCCGCTATGCAGTCGCAAAGCTGATCGGTGAACTCATTTTTCCAGTTGGCTGCCATAACAGGACACCTCCGATTTAATCCTGTATATATCATAAAATATTTTTTGCAAAAGTCAATCACGTGATAATACGTTAAAGTGTGACAATAAGTGCTGGGGGAAGAATAAGCTGTAAGCTGCAAGCTGTAAGCCATAAGCAAAAAGCAATAAGCGGTAAGCTATAAGCTACAAGCTGCAAGCAAAAAATCTTTGTCTTGCTGCGCGAAGCGTAGCGAAGGCGCAGCACCCAGCGGCTTTACGGGCGAAGCCCGTTAGTTAAAAGAAAAAACAAAAAGCCACTAAATTCTGCGCTGCTCCTGCCGGAGCCCGCAGAAAGACGAAGAGAAGCATTAAGCCAAAAGCCTTAAAGGTTTTAAAGCTTAAAGCTTAACGCTTACAGCTAACCAAGTGCTAAGTGCTGAATTATGTGTTAAAATATCACGCGTACCTGATTGGAGGAGTTTCTGATGGCGAAGAACATAACACCCAAGGAAAAGGATTTTTCTCAGTGGTATCTTGACGTAATAAAAGTGGCGGAGCTTGCTGACTATGCCCCGGTGCGTGGCTGCATGGTCGTGCGCCCCACCGGCTACTCAATATGGGAGAGTATACAGCAGCATTTTGACAAGGCGTTTAAGGAAACGGGGCACGTCAACGCGCAGTTCCCTATGTTTATTCCCCAGTCTTTCCTCACAAAGGAAGCGGAGCACGTTGAAGGCTTCGCTCCTGAATGTGCGGTTGTAACTCACGCCGGCGGCGAAGAGCTTGAAGAGCCTCTTATCGTGCGTCCGACCTCCGAAACGGTCATCGGCTACATGTACAGCAAATGGATACAGTCCTGGCGCGATCTGCCGCTGCTTATAAACCAGTGGTGCAACGTTGTCCGCTGGGAAAAACGCCCGCGCCTTTTCCTCCGCACATCGGAATTTCTCTGGCAGGAAGGACACACAGCGCACGCAACGAAAGAAGAAGCAGTTGAAGAAACTGAGCGTATGCTCGGCGTATATGAACGCACAATGCGCGAAGATTTGGCGCTGCCTGTTGTTGCCGGCGTTAAGACTGCCGGAGAACGCTTCCCGGGCGCGGACAACACCTATACCTGCGAAGCAATGATGAGCGACACAAAAGCCGTGCAGGCGGGAACAAGCCACTATCTCGGACAGAATTTCGCAAAAGCCTTTGACATACAGTTTCAAGATCAGAACGGTGAAATGACCTATGCCTACACAACGAGCTGGGGAGTTTCAACGCGTCTTATCGGCGCGCTTATAATGACACATTCGGACAACGACGGACTTGTGCTTCCGCCGCACGTTGCCGGTGTTAAGGCTGTTATTGTACCGATCTGCACAGATGAAGAGAAAATCAAGAATACGATTATGCCGAAGGCTCAGGAAATTAAAGACGCGCTCAACAAAGCTCTCGGCGGTCTGTACGTTAAAATAGACGAGAATTTCCACATGCGTCCGGGCGACAGATTCTTTTATCACCTGCAGAAAGGCGTTCCTCTCAGACTGGAACTCGGCGAAAGGGAATTTGAATCGCAGACGCTCCGCGTTGTCAGACGCGACACAGGCGAAAAACTCAGCATTGCCTGGCAGGACGCCGCGGAAAAAATACCGCAGCTGCTCGAAACCATACAGAGCGATATGCTGAAAAAAGCGGAGCAGTTCAGGAAAGAACATACGTACAAAGCCGCAAGCTTTGAAGAATTTAAAGAAATTATAGACAAAAAAGGCGGTTTCGTTGAGGCATATTTTGACGGGACTCCTGAAGACGAAAAGGCGATTAAAGAAGCAACAGGCGCGACGCCGCGCTGTTATCCGCTTGACCGCGCAGGAGACACCGGAAAATGCTTCTATACCGGCAGGGAAGGCGCACGGCTCTGCATCTTCGCAAAAGCGTATTAGACAGACAGTATTCAGCTCTTAGCGCGGTTTTATTACCGTCTTGCTGCGAAAATCGCGATTTTACGCAGCAACCAGAGGCTTTTCGGTTCTAACCCAAATGAAGGCTTGCAGAGCAAGCCCACCACAATTGGTAGTCGGTAATTTGTACTTGGTAATTTGTTTTTTATAATTGTTTCTTATAGTAATTGTTTCTTATAGTCATTGATTTTTTGGGTAATTGCTTTTTATAGTCATTGTTTTTTATATTTACCGGAGGTAATACTGAATGGAGAACAAAAGAGAAAAACTTGGCAGCCGGTTAGGCTTTATATTTCTGTCAGCAGGCTGTGCAATAGGGCTCGGTAACGTATGGCGTTTCCCGTTCATTACGGGGCAGTACGGCGGGGCAGCCTTTGTGCTTGTTTACATACTTTTCTTGATCGTTCTCGGACTTCAGATAATGACTATGGAATTTTCAGTCGGCAGAGCGTCGGGACAAAGCAGTATAAACTCCTTCAAACGGCTTGAACCTGAAGGTACAAAATGGCATCTCAACGGAATTATGGGCTTTTTGGGAAACATTGTACTTATGATGTTCTACACGACGGTAACAGGGTGGATGCTTGCCTATTTCTGGTACAGTCTCAGCGGAAAACTTTGCGTTCTGACACCTGACGAAATAGGACAGACCTTCGGAGCCCTGCTTTCAAATCCGGCGTCGCTTATTTTCTGGATGCTGCTCTCGGTTGCGGCAGGCACCCTGATATGCTTCTCGGGACTGCAAAAAGGTGTTGAAAACGTAACAAAAATTATGATGATTGCGCTTCTTGTTTTGGTTCTGTCGCTTGCCCTGCGTTCTGTCACGCTTGACGGGGCTTCAAAGGGACTTGAATTTTACATGAAACCCGATTTCGGGAAGCTTGTTGAACACGGGCTTTGGACAAGTATATACGCGGCTCTCGGACAGGCATTCTTTACGTTGAGCCTCGGAATAGGCGCGCTTGCCATTTTCGGCAGTTACATCGGCAAAGAACGAACGCTTATGGGAGAAGCTGCCTGCGTCATCGCGCTTGACACCTTTGTTGCTCTTATGTCAGGTTTCATAATCTTTCCCTCCTGCTTTGCCTACGGAGTAGATGCAGGGGCAGGTCCCGGCTTGATTTTTGTGTCGCTTCCCGTAATGTTCAACCACATGACAGGCGGAAGATTTTGGGGCACCCTGTTCTTTCTCCTTATGAGTTTCGCGGCAATGTCAACGGTGATAGCGGTATTTGAAACAATACTTGCAAACGCCATAGACACGCGCGGATGGAGCAGGCAGAGAGCTGCTTTTACCACCGGTTTGCTCATCGCGGTTCTTTCTGTTCCGTGCTGTCTCGGATTTAACCTTTGGGCAGACTTTCAGCCGCTCGGCAAAGGAACGTGCGTGCTTGATCTGGAAGATTTTATAGTCAGCAACAACCTGCTTCCGATTGGTTCTCTGTTCTATCTTTTCTTCTGCACGAGAAAAAACGGCTGGGGCTGGGATAACTTTATAAAAGAAGTCAACACCGGCAGAGGCATTAAATTCCCTGTCTGTGTCCGTTGGTACGTAACCTACATAATACCCGTCATAATGACGGTAGTTATTGTCTGGGGCTACATAGACAAATTTATGAAATAACCTCTTACAGAAAGATAATGTAAAGTGCAAAATGCAAAATGCATAATGCATAATGCAAAGTGCTAAATGAAAAATTCAAAATGAAAAACAAAAAAAACACCGTCATTCTGCGGAAATCTGAAGGATTTAGCGCAGAATCCAGCGGCTTTATCTCGGTATTTACAACAAAAAACGGCGCGGGATTATAAAAAATTCCGCGCCGTTTTTAATTTTTAATTTGCCCAAAATTGCTCTTGGGTACGGTAAACATAGCCATAAGCTAAAAGCTAAAAGCTGCAAGCAAAAAGCTAAGTGCTAAGTGCGCAGTTAAAGGAGCTACATGCTTCCAGCTTACCGCTTAAAGCTGTGCCTTTTGCCACATGCCTTTTGCTTTTTGCATATAGCATATAGCCTGTAGCGTATAGCGTTTGGCGCTTTCGCGCCACTCCGGATTACTTCCTACTGGGCTGGATACCGATGTTGCATGGTACCGTCCGTTCGTTTTCTGTCCGAAGCTTGCAGGCTCCTTGCTCTGCCTGCCTCCTCCCGAAAGCATCGGCCTCGTGTCTCAGCCCTGAAACCCGACCGCTTCGCGTGCCGTTACCGAAGTGTTACAGAGCTTTAGCTGAAAAGCAACGGGCTTACCTCCGTTTGGAGCCGCATCACGTAATGCGTGAGAGA
>JAGHTZ010000092.1 GCA_018065065.1 Candidatus Equadaptatus faecalis
ACGTTAGCGTTAAAGTTGTAGATTGCTTCGTTTGAAGTAAGGTCGGCAACTGTTCCGAGGTTTGACGAGATAAAACTATTTCCATTGAGCGTTACGTCACCGCCCGTGATTTTGCCGTCTGTGCCAAATGACGCGCCTGTTTCAAGGGTTGTTGTGCCTGTGCCGGTTATAACGCTGTTTATCGCAACACCATTTTTCGCCGTTATGTCTCCACTGTTAGCAACGTCTTTTGCAAGCGTTCCCGCCGTGAATTGCAATGTTCCGGCGTTTGTTATTGTTTCGCCAGCGCCTGTCGCTATTTTGGACGCGTTCGTAGAAAGCGTTGCTCCGTTCAGTATATTGACGCTGTTTTCTATTTCTGCGTTGTTTGTAACTTCTCCTGAGTCTATGTAGGTTGTGCCTGTGCCTGTTATGTTATGTTCCAGCGTTCCGCCTGTAAGGTGTACCGAGTTGTCGCTGTTGTTTGTTACGGTGTTTTTAAGGTAGTTTGCGCTGGTATAGAGCGATGCGTTTGTTCCAACAAGTATCGTGCCTGTTACGTCTGCTCCGAGGGTGAGTTTTTTACCGTCTGCGATTTCTACGTTGTTTCCTATCGCCGCATTTGCGGTTACCTCTCCGGCAATTTCTGTTGTGCCTGTACCTGTTATTGCCTGCGTGAGCGTGCCGCCGGTGAATTTTACTGTTCCGCCGTCAAGTGTCGGATCTGCAACGCCTCCGGTTACACCGTATTTGTCTGCGTTGAGTTCAAGTGTTCCGCCTGTGCTGACGGTGGCATTTGCCATTCTACCTTCGGCTTTGACCGTGCCTGCCGTCTGTATTGTTACATCGTTTTCTATGCTTCCGGTGCTGCCTACGGTTGTTGTGCCTCCGGCTATTGTGAGGGCATCGCCTGTGAGTGTTCCGCCAATTTTATTCTCTTCGCCTGTGAAGGTAAAACTGTTTGCTGTTGTGAGGGTGCCGTCTATGTCGAGGTTTCCCGTCAGTATTGTGCCGCTTGTCACGTCTGCCGTTATGCAGCCTGTTTCGCCTGCGGCGACGGTTACGCCTGTGTTGTATTCGCCGTCTTCAAAGACGAGTTTTGCGCCGTTTGATACGTTTGCAGTAAGCCCCGACGCATTGTACGCTTTGCCAAGCGTGTTGCCGATTACAAAACTGTATTGGTCTGTAAGCTCTCCGCCGTAGTCTGTCTGACAATCTCCGTTTGCCTGTTCGCTGA
The DNA here is from genome assembly GCA_018065065.1 of Candidatus Equadaptatus faecalis. NCBI lineage: Bacteria > Thermotogati > Synergistota > Synergistia > Synergistales > Synergistaceae > Candidatus Equadaptatus > Candidatus Equadaptatus faecalis. The sequence continues at coordinate 1,217 of JAGHTZ010000092.1, forward strand.
AGAACGTCGTTTTGTACGTGCCTTCGGCAAGGTTCGCAAGCGTTGTTGTTGCCGTTCCAGTTGCTTTGACTGCCGTGTCAGTCTCCGCTATTTTGGCATAGTTCAGCATGTCTGTTCCAGTGCTGTCATAGAGCAGGGCAGATACGTACATGTTTGTTCCCGTTGTCGCGCCGCTATAGTTTATGGTCATTCCTGCGTCTCCGCCGTCCCAGTCAAACGCCGTTTTGCCGCTGGCAAGCGCAGTCTGCGCTTCATCGCTTGGGTTAATTTTCGTGAACGTTACATCACCGGCTGCTATAGTCGGCTTTTTTATGCCGCCTGTGTTCGCAATGCTGTACGCGTCAAGCAGCGTCAGTTTCCACTCGTTTGTTGTATTGTCCGCCAGCGTAAAGCCATTGCCGACATTGACATTGCCTTTGCCGCCGGTTGCGGCGGATAGGAACAAAACCTTGTCTTTGTCAAGGTTTAAAGCAGGGCGCATAGCAGGCCTGCCGCCTGAGAAGCCGACGCTATCATTGCTCTCGCCGTTGGCATAGACCATAGCCAGACCTGTGTCGCTTCTGCCCGGCGATCGAAGGAACCAAGTACCAATAGCCCCAACGGTGTTCCCGTATACATTCACACTCTTTGCCATTTGTGTCGCGTCAGTTGCTCTTGATGCATAGGTGACGCCGTAGAGGATTCCTAGCTCATCATACGCCAACGGGAATATTTTTTCTGTGGATATATAATCCTTCCCTGTTGCGTTTCCTCCCAGCTTATGACTCGCTGTCGCTATCGCCGCGTATTCTTTCGTGCTGAACGCGTCTCCCGCAAAGCCGCCCCACGTGGCTACTGTTCCGTCTAAATTGAAGGTTGTGGGTGTCGTGTTGTTCGTTGTTGTGCGAAGTTCTGACGAAATGCCGTCTCCTGCCCCCGGTGTACTTTCATCTTTTCCCCATATGTTCCTTATTGCTACAGGTACAGTCTCTGGGTTGAACAGTTTTGCGTATAGCGGTTGGTCAGACAGGAGAAACAATCCTTTGTTGCCTCGGATGTCTGCCTCTGGGTTGTTCGCAAGCACACGCCATTTGATGGCGTCTTTGTTCCAGTTGTTTGCGTTGAATTCTTCAGGGTCAGTAGACGTTCCATTCGGCGCGTAGCCTGACGCCGCACTCTGCCAGTAGCTGCCGTAGTATATGGTTGAGGCTTTGGTTAAGTCATTATTGCCTTTTGACGTTTTCATGTCGTCAAAGGTCGCTATGCCTGCCGCCATTGCGGGTGATACCGTGCCGAAGATGAAGGACACGAGCATTAGGACTGCCGCGAGTTTCCTGATATTTCTCTGTTTCATTGTATTTCCTCCCTTTTGGAAATTTGAATTTTGTATTTTGAATTTATGTCAACAAAACATCCGTCGTGGTTTTACACGCCGTTAAGTTTGCATTTTTACTTTCTGCAGTTGGAATTTTAGAAATAAAAGAGAGGTGAGAAATGCAAAATTTTTCCTCAGAAGGAGAGGATGTCTGTCTGTCTGTCTGTCTGTCTGTCTGTCTGTAATTCAGGTCAAACACAGACGATTTTTTGAACATTTCTACCCCTCCTTTACCTTTGATTTTTTGTTTTGTGAACCTTAGTTTATTTTTTGCAGAACATTCCGCCGTACCCAAACCTTACGGAATACATCCCGCAACTTTTTGATATTTTACAGCGTTACCGTCTGTTGCGCAAGAAGTTTTTTACAAAATTTCTTCTTCGACGTGCCGGTGCGCTGTCCGCAGCAGTTAGCTTTTTACTTCTTCCGTGTACTGTTTCGCAAATCTGCACAGCGCACCGTTCATTGTTTCGTTTCTCAGCCTCGTCGCGCGGATAAATTCCGCGTGAAGACAGGGATTGAGTTTTGTTGCTACCCGTTTGCTTTGTTTGCTGTCCGTCATTGTGTTTGCTCTCCTTTCTTGTTGGTTCGCTTCGCTCACGCTGTTAGCTTTAAGCTTTAAGCTTGAAGCTTGAAAACCTTTTTAATCCGTCATACCGCAATGCTTTTATGCGGTATCCAGTGGCTTTGGGGTTTTCTTTTCAATAACGGGCAAAGCCCG
>JAGHTZ010000093.1 GCA_018065065.1 Candidatus Equadaptatus faecalis
TCACGTCTTTTACGTCAACGGTTTCGCCGAGCGCTACCGTGAGCGTCGCATTGCCATCACTCTGCGTGATTGATGTCGTGATGTTCTTTTTGCCGGTTACGCTCGTTTCGCTTCCCGCTACCGTTATCTTTTTATTGAGCGCGGTGTCTTTGCCGGTTGCGTCACTGTCTGCCGCAAGCGTGTAGCCTTTCGCAAGAGCCGTGTCAAGCAGTCCTATGTTTGAAGCAAGCGTGTTGGAAGCATCGCTTGCGTTTATGTAACTGCCTTTCGCCGCTGTTTTGCCCATGGCTTTGTCAAGACTGCTGAGGCTTTCCACAACCGTTTTGTTTGCCGCGAGGTAGTTCGTGCTTGTTATACCCGTGTTTCTGCTGCCTATCGCCGCGTCAAGAGAGTCTATCGCGGCAGATATTTCGCTTTTGGCTGCTTTTGCGTTGCCGTAGGTGTTGGCAATCTTTGACTTGAGCGTTGTACCGTCAACCTGTACGCCTACTACTGTTCCAAGGTCATCTACGGACTGCTGCGTCTGATACAGCTGGCTGCCGTTGACGGCGTCGGTTGACGTCGCGTTTACCGCTCCGTTTGCAACGTTGACTATTTGGCGTTCAGCTCCGGCTTTGCCAACGGATACCACGCTTTCTGCCGTTGTCGTTGTATAGGTATAGGTTTTGCCGTTTATCACCGCTTTCGTTACCGCATCGCCTGCTGACACTGCTTTGGTTTCAGAATTTGCTCCTATCGCGACTCCGTCCGCGTGAGAGGCGTTGGCGTTCGTACCGAGAGCAAGCGCGTTTACAGCCGTTGCTTTCGCGTCATTGCCGAATACCGCCGAATTGTCGCCTGAGGCAAGCGTACCCTGAAGTGTTGACGAGTTGCCTATTGCTATGGCGTTTTCGCCGCTTGCGGTAGTGCCGGAGGGACCTTCAACAATATTTTGCAATACTGCTACTGCATCAAGTCCGGGTTCTTTCAATCCGTCAAGAAAATCATTCAGGATCTGTGTTGCTTCTTCAGGTGACGACGCTCCCAGCAGTATATCAGCAGCCTTCTCCGCTTGTATTACTCCCGCATTCTCCAGTCTGTTCAATACATCATGATAGAACGTCTCAAAAACCTCTGCGGGAACTTCTTTTCTGAGAATCGACTGTACCTTGGCGCCGTAATATTGGTTCACAACAGCAGATGTCAGAGAACCGAACGCGATTGCGTTGTCACCGCCGCGTTTACCTCCGGCAACAGCGCTGTTGCCAAACGCAAAGGAGTTGTCGCTGTATGCCCTGCTGTTGGTGCCTCCTGCAAAAGAAGCAGTTCCGCTGGCGGCCGTAAACCTGCCTGTCGCTGTGGAATAATCGCCTCCTGCGGTCGTGTAGAAACCCATCGACGTGCTGTAGGCACTAACAAGCTTCTCTTCTTCTGCCATCATAACTACTTTCCCCTTGAGAGTCTTAAACTCTTCTTCCTCCTCAGGGGAAAAGGTCCAGTCACCACTGAGAACTTCATACGGCGACTTGCCTTCAAGTTCACTATGACCCTTTTCATCAACCATGTATTTAACAAAGATGTTGACTTCATGTTCAATGGTATCATTCCTGTGGTTTTTCAGCCAGTTTGTCACTGCCTGCAAATCAGCGGAGGTTTTTGTAAATGCGCCCATCGCCATGGAATAGGCACCTACGGAGACCACACCAACGCCCAATGCCATGGAATAATCGCCGACGGCTTGCGGGTGGTACCCTATTGCCGCAGAACCCTCACCGACGTTTTCTGCTGTGACACGTTGGGGTGTAGTAGGATCAGTGTTCTCAATCACCAAGCCAGTTCCCGCCAGCGCGGGGGATGCCGTGCTGAAGACAAACGACACGAGCATCAGTATTGCCGCTGTCTTTCTGAGTTTTGTTCTTAACATTCTTATCCTCTCCTTTTAGAGAAATTTTTGTGTTGTAGCTTTATTTATTTGTAAAATTGCACTTATATGAGGTTGTGCAATATTAAAACCAATGACCCAAAAAACCAATTACTATAAAATACAATTACCATGAAAAACAATTACTATCTTGTCTTTCTGCCTTTTTATTAGTCTTTCTGCGGGCACGAAGTGCAGCGCAGAATCCAGTGTC
>JAGHTZ010000094.1 GCA_018065065.1 Candidatus Equadaptatus faecalis
GTTTTGCTATTTGCTGTCCAAATGCTCGTAACGGTTCTAAAAGTTTTTTCTTTCGTAATTCGTCATGTGTCTTTCGTCATTGGAGGGCAGCGACGTTAGACAGACAGACAGACAGACAGACAGCCAGACCTCTCTCCTTCTGAGGAAAATTTTTGCATTTCTCACCTCTCCTTTATTCCTGAAATTCCATTTGCCGACCATAATTTTGCAAACTTAACGGCATGCCAAATCACGGCGGATTTTTTGTTGTCATAAATCAGATTTCAGTTGCACAAAATTTATTTCCGAAAGGGGAAGAAAACACTATGAAACAAAGAAGTATTAAGAAACTTGCGGCACTATTTATGCTTGTATCGTTCGTATTCGCTTCGGTATCGCCGGCGTTCGCGGTCGGGATATTCGAGGGGAAAATATTTTCCGAGGTCGGTGACAAAACAGATTTCGCCGGCTACAACTGGATGCTGTTCAAAAAAGACGACAAAAGCGGCTACATAATCACGACGGAGGGGATAGGCAGCTCAGTATTCAGAAACGGCATATCCGATGCCAACCTTTACTACTCGTCTGTTCTCCGCGGGAAGGTGAACGACTACGAAAAGGAAATGAAAAGCTACACGGGACCGCAGCTTACGTGGGCAGAAGTCAACGGCACAGCAGACGGGAAAAACTACATAGAAAAGCACGATATGTCAGACTGTGCAATGATGAGACCTGCGCAGTACGACGATTTGCTTTACCTCCTTTCAGTTGTTGAGGCAGAGGTGCTGCCTGCGGATATCCTCAGACTTGGCCGCGACAAGGACTGGTGGCTTCGTTCAAAAGGCAGTATGGGACCGCTTCGCGCTGCTGATATTCATCATGACGTCTGGGGCAACCCCATCGTAGATTACCCCGGTGAAGTGATATCTGAGACGCTTTTGGTTCGTCCGGCTTTGCAAATAAATCTGCAATCCCCGATTTTTGCGCAGACCGCTTTCAAAACAGCTCCGACCGGCGGAAAGGCGGACGTTAAAGTCGGCGACGGCTTTACGCTGAAGGATTACGACGGTTCAGGCGGCTGGAAACTGACGGAAACGGACCGCAGCATTCCCGTTCCGAACGCAACTCTGACCGCGCTTGCGCACTGGACTATCGCAATAGGCAACATTGTTACCGTGAAATACAGCGGTGTGAAAACGGGCGAAAATATGTATCTCTCGGCTCTGCTTTACGATAATAATGGCAACCTGATAAACTACGCAAAGGTTGCGGACACGTCAACAAACGGAAGCGGAGAAGCCCAACTGTCGTTCAAAAATTTGTCGCTGCCAAGCTGGAACTGCAAAGTGGCGTTCGTTTCCGAACAGGTCAGCGGCGATGATAAGCCCGACAGGTTCTCCGCGCCGACCGCAATGTACAACGTAATCCTTACGTCAAACGATGGTCTGGAAGGCAAAGCGCTGCTGCTTCCCGACAGCGAACTGCCGGAACAGCTGAAAATCAAAGATGAAATCACGCAGACTCTGCCTGTCCCCGTACTCTCCCCCGAACAGATAACGGGAGTGTCTGGGCTGACGGAAGCAGTTTCCAAAACAAGGCTGGGAATGACTGTTGAACAGTCCGGCGGCGCGGAAGACAAACAGACGGCGAAGTTCAAAATTCTGCTCGGAAACAAAATAAAAGACTATAACAAAAACAAGCGGCTTGCCGTGCTTCTTCCGGACAAAGCGGAACAAGCGGCAGACGGCAGCGGGGCAAAAATCGGATTAGCAGACGGCGGAACGCCTGAACTGACAAAATACACGGCGTTCAAAGCGGAGTACGAGGAAGACGGAGATTGCGGCGTTATTTCGTTCTCCGTGCCTGAATACGGCAAATACTTCAAGAACGGTACAACAGAAATAATCGTTGCGGAGCTTAACGAAGACGCGAAATTTGACGGAGAAAAATCCTCCTCGTCAGGCTGCAACGCGGGATTCGGCGCGTTCGCGCTGCTCGGCGTACTCGGACTGTTTTACAGAAAGAAAAAATAAGCGGTAAATTTTATATACACCGATATACACAAAAGCGGGGGACTGAACCAGTCCTCCGCTTGTCTGTATTTAGTATCTTGCATTGGAAAATTCTGTGTCGGGAAGAAAACAGGGGTTGCCGTTTTCGTCCGTCGTGATGATGTCGGAGCGTTCAAAGGCATTACAGCTTATGACGATTTTGTTGTTTTTCGTGTCCCTGTAGATTGAAAGCTGCGGTACGATTCCGTCTTTGTCCCGTATTTCTTCGGGAATGATTTTAAGAGCCGCGCTTCCGAG
>JAGHTZ010000095.1 GCA_018065065.1 Candidatus Equadaptatus faecalis
CCGCACAGCCCCCTCCCCGCCCGCCCCCGCGACCCCCGCGGCGCCCTACGCCCCGCCGACCCCCCCCGCCCCGCTGACAGCTGACAGCAGACGGCTGACAGCGAATAGCAAAAAACAAAGATGCTGGATCCCGATTTGCATCGGAATGACGAATAGAAGAAAGTTCTTACGCCTTTAACGATTTTGCCAACAGCTGACAGCTGACAGCCAGATGACCGTAGGGAATATCGACCGTAGGGAGAATACAGCGGCGCATAGCGTCAATATACAAGTGAAACGAACAACAAAAAACGAGGTGAAATAAAATGCCGGCAAGTTACAGAGAACTAAAAGTATGGCAGGAATCGATGCTGCTTGTAAAAGAAGTCTACAAATTTATTGATAATCTTCCTGAAAAAGAAAGGTTTGCTTTGGCAGATCAGATGCGGCGTTCGGCAATATCTGTTCCGTCGAATGTTGCCGAAGGGCAGGGAAGAGGTTCTGACAGGGATTTTGCACGGTTTGTATATATAGCCAAAGGCTCATTATGCGAGTTGGAAACACAGCTTGAGCTTTGTATCATGCTAGGATATTTTTCAAGGGAACAACTTAATTCGCTTTTTGATTTGGCTGCTGAAATCGGAAAAAAGATTAACAATCTGATTAAAAAGCTGACTATATCAGATAACGTAAAGTTTGGTTAAAAAAAATGGTTTCAAAATGCACAAAAGATTTTAAGCCATCAGCTGTCAGCTGTCAGCTGTCAGCCGAAATGCACGAACACGAACATTGTCACTGCGGAGAACATTCTCATACAGAGGGTATGCACCGGCATATCAGAGACCATGCGGAGGACTGCGCCTGTAAGGCGTGTGCCCGCGCGGCAAATATTTTTGACGAACTTGAAGAGGAAATCGGGGAGCAGAACAGGGAGTTCAGAAAGGAAGTAACGTTCCTTGCGGTTACGGGCGCGATATTCGCGGCGCTGATGCTTGTCAGCCATGTTGTGCCGGAATATGAGCACAGTCTGCCTGTGACCTGCGCGTTTTTCGCGCTGTTTGCTCTCTGCGGCATGCCTGTTGTGAAAACCGCGCTGTCGCTGCTTGCGAAGGGCGATATTTTCAACGAATACACACTCATGTCAAGCGCCGCGTGCGCGGCCGTTTTCATCGGCGAAGTTCACGAGTCTGTCGCGGTGATGCTTTTTTACAGATTGGGCGAAGCGCTTCAGGACAGGGCGGCGTCAAAATCACGCCGCTCCGTCAAGAGCCTGCTTGCGCAGAAGCCTATGGAGGCAAGGCTTATCATAGGTGACGAAGAAAAACTTACCGAGCCTTCGGAAATTAAAAAAGGCGACACCGTTCGTGTGCTTCCTGGAGAAGTAATACCTGTTGACGGTCGTGTCACGGGCGGTGCCTCTCAGATTGACTGTTCGGCAATCACCGGCGAATCGCTTCCGGTTTACGCGCAGAAAGGCAGCGATGTAAGCGGCGGCACGCTTTCAATAGACGGAGTTTTGACAATAGAAGCCTCAGGGCCTTTTGAAGACTCCACAATCTCCAGAATGCTTGAAATGGTGCAGAACGCTGTTGAGAAAAAAGCGCCTGCGGAGCGTTTTATTACCCGCTTTGCAAAGTGGTACACTCCCGCGATGTTCTTTGTCGCGGCAGCCGTTTTCTGCCTGCTTCTGCTGCCTGGCAGAAGCGCCGCTGACGCGCTGAGCCCCGCGCTTGTCATGCTTGTAATTTCATGTCCCTGCGCGCTTGTAATTTCTGTTCCGCTGGGCTATTTCGGCGGAATAGGCAGAGCCTCCGCGCGCGGTATTCTTGTCAAAGGCGCCAATGTTTTTGACAATCTGCGCAGAGTCACGGCCGCTGTTTTTGACAAAACAGGCACCCTGACCTACGGCAGATTTAAGGTCGCGAAATATTTTCCGGCGGACGGCGTATCCGGGCAGGAACTGCTTAAAACGGCTGTACTTGCCGAAAAAGGGTCAGCTCATCCTGTCGCGCAGAGTATATGCAGGGAAATGCCCGAAATTGCCCTTTCCGGCGATGCAGAGGTTACGGAGCTGCCCGGAAAAGGAATGTTGTACAAAAACGGAGAAGATTGTATCGTTGCCGGCAATTCACTGCTTATGGCGGATTACGGCGTAATTTCTCCCGCAATGCCCAACGACGGGACTGTGGTTCACGTCCTGAAAAATAACGTCTATCTCGGCTGCATAGCGGTTGCGGACGAAATCCGCGAGGATTCCTACGCCGCCGTGCGCGAGCTTGAAAAGCTTGGTCTGCATACCTACATGCTTACCGGCGACAGGGAAGAGGTTGCGCGCGTTGTCTGCGACAAACTGGAAATGAGCGGCTACCGCGCGGAACTGCAGCCTGAGGACAAGGTTGAGGCGCTGCGCTCAATATGCGGAGGCGATTTGTGCCGCAGCGTTTTTGTCGGAGACGGCGTGAACGACGGGCCTGTGCTTGTCACTTCGGATACTGGAATTGCAATGGGAGGATTCGGCTCACGGGTGGCGGCGGAAGTCAGCGACGTTGTGATAGTTGACGATTCTCCGTTAAAGGTCGCTGAACTGCTGAGAATAGCGAAAAAAACGAGGACGATCGTTTGGGAAAATGTTATACTTACATCAGGAATTAAACTGCTGTTTATGACAAGAGCGCTGCTTTCGATAGTCGGCGTATGCGGCGAACCTGCGCTTTGGGAGGCTGTTTTCGCCGACGTCGGCGTCGCGCTTCTTGCAATACTGAACGCAACGAGAACGGCAAGAGCGTAGAAGACGGCTGACAGCAAAAACAAGTGCAAAATGCAGAGTGAAAAGTGAAAAATGAAGAATAAGCTGAAAGCGGTAAGCATTAAGCACTAAACTGGAAGCTTAAAGCTTAAATAAAGGTTCTAACGCTTAACGCTTATAGCTTAAAGCTTAAAGCTTATAGCGCGAGCGAAGCAAGCCTAAGTGCTGAGTGCGCTTTTTACAAATTTATAATCCATAAAAAGGGGGATACATAAATGGACAGGCATACTGAGGAAAGAATTCTTGAGCTTCTGGAAAAGGACGCAAAGCTTAAAGCGTCGGAACTTGCGGTTATGCTCGGACTTGAAGAGGACGATGTTTCCGCGGCGATAAATAATTTTGAAAAAACGGGCATTATCCGCGGTTATCACGCGCTTGTCAACTGGGACAAGACGGACGACGAGAAGGTTTCCGCGCTTATCGAACTTAAGGTTACGCCGCAGCGCGGCAACGGTTTTGACAAGATTGCCGAAAAAATATATCAGTATCCCGAAGTTGACTCCCTCTATCTCATGTCCGGGAGATTTGATTTCACCGTTATGCTCCGCAAAGCAACAATGAAAGAGATAGCGCATTTTGTCGCTTCAAAGCTTGCGGTCATCGACGGCGTGCAGAGCACCGCGACGCACGTTGTCCTGCTCCGCTACAAAGACAGGGGCTTTATTATGACCGACGAAGAAAAACAGAAACGCATGATGGTGAATTTGTAATGCGCGATTTTGTCAACGATGTCATTAAAGGCATAAAACCGTCAGGCATCAGGAAGCTTTTTGACGTTGCCGACGAAATGCCCGATGCTATTTCTTTGGGCGTAGGCGAGCCTGATTTTGAAACCCCGTGGCATATCCGCGAGGAAGGCATGTACGCGCTGCAGAAAGGACGCACCTTTTACACCTCAAACGCGGGAATGCCCGAGCTTCGCGAAGCGATTGCGGAATACGTGAAGCGCAAGTACAAACTGCATTACGACCCCAAAAACGAGATATGCATCACGATAGGCGGCAGCGAGGCGATAGACGCGTCGCTTCGCGCGGTCATAAATCCGGGCGACGAAGTCATATATCCCGAGCCTTGCTACGTTTCCTACGAGCCCTGCATACGCCTTGCCTACGGTGTTCCCGTAAAGCTTGAGCTTACCGCGGAAACCGAATTCCGCCTCACGCCTGAAATTCTGGAAGCTGCAATCACGCCGAAATCCAAAGTTCTGCTTATTTCCTATCCGAACAACCCGACAGGCGCCATTATGGAGCAGAAAGACCTTGAAAAAATAGCTGAAGTCGTAAAAAAACACGACCTGCTTGTAATTTCCGACGAAATATACAGCGAACTTTCATACCGCAAGCCGCACGTCAGCATTGCTTCGCTTCCCGGAATGAAAGAACGCTGCGTGGTTATCAACGGGTTCTCAAAAGCTTTTGCCATGACCGGCTGGAGACTTGGATATTTTCTTGCCCCGAAAGAGCTTTACGGCAGCATAATCAAGATACACCAGTTCGGAATTATGTGCGCCCCTACTGCCAGCCAGTACGCGGGTATAGAAGCGCTTAAGGAAGGCGAAGCCGACGTCCGGGAAATGCGCACGGCATACGACGAACGCAGACGCTACCTTCTTGCGGTGCTAAAAGAGCTTGGAATTCCCTGCTTTGAACCTCTCGGAGCATTTTACATTTTCCCCGACATCTCCCAGTTCGGCATGAGTTCGGAAGAATTTTGCGAAAAACTGCTGAAAGAGCAGAAAGTCGCGGTAGTCCCAGGCTCTGCTTTCGGAGACTGCGGAGACAAACACGTGCGAATTTCGTACGCCTATTCGCTTGACGAACTTAAAGAAGCGATGGAACGTCTGCGGAGATTTGTAACAAATCTTCGTGAAAAACAGGCGTAAAAAACAGCCGAAATCCTCCGTATCAGCACAGGCTTTCACTCCGAGTATTACCGCGCATAATGACCGGATTGTTATATTTTTCCGGGTTGTGTTTTGCGCTGCTGTGAGGCATTCTTTACTATTCTTCCGAGTTCATTGTTGTTTCCTGCTTTAATTTATGATGTTCGCAGCTGAATTTTACCGCTTTAACGCGGCTTTTTATTTCTCTTTTTGCATTCTGTACCTTCGTAAATGCTGAATACTTGTTTTTATTCTACTTATTGCGAAAAATATTTGACATTTCGGCGAAACAGATTTAATATACGGGTGCATGAAGCGGATTCCATGCATTGTTTGTGTACCGAGACAGTTTGAAAATACAACAGCACAGCAGACTGCAACGGATTTTACAATAAATTGCGAACCTTATTGGGAAGGGCTGAAAAATGAACAATTTGAAAAAAGTTAAAAAATCGGCGGCGGCGTTAATGCTCCTGTCATTCATCTTCGGAACGGTGTCGCCGGCTATAGCAAGTCCTTTTTTATCATGGAGCGGGTTTCATAACGACAAGAACGTTCTTCGTACTGTCCGCCTTAACGGAACTTTTTGGACAAAGGCGCCGGCAGGCGGACTGCTCGAAGCAAGCTACAGTTGTCCTATGCCAGGCGCTCGAACGTGGGCCCAAGCCAATGGCGATGCCAATAATTATAAGAACAATAGTGTGAAAGATTCCTGGGAGAAAGCGATAGTCAGCAGTTCACGGCTGATGACTAAAGGGGAGTATGACGCTTTTACGAACCAGCTTGGCGGGACCGGTAAATTTACCTCCTACACAGAATGGTGGCTGTCAACGTATATTCAATATCAGCGGTATTATATAGTCAGAGAGGGTGGTGCAACTTACAGCGGACATGCCCTCAAGCCTTATAGCCGTCGTGCGAGACCGTATCTGGTGCTGAACGGAACCAACGTTAACAACAACGTCTGGTTCCTCAGCCCGTATAACGAAGGCAACGGAGCGAAAGGCTTGGTTGGAGCGATAACGACGGCAGCAGCAAACACGACACAGTACAAGATCACCTACAAAGACACTTCGCTTGCGGCACCTGTGATAGGCGGCGGAGCTCTGACGCTTGACGCGGCTGGGACATCGGAGTGGTACACTGCGACTGGCGACCGTGTATCGGCAACGGTAGGAAACGCTGACCCTCTTGCCGCGCCGGGCTACATGCTCATGAAATGGGTGAGTACGGCAAACACGCTCACGCTCGGAGGAGCTGGCTCCTACACGGGAGATGCGGATTTGTACCTGCATCACGAAATATACGGCACAAACTACGACCGAATGAGTGCGGCAAGCACTGACCTCAAAAGCCTCGGGCTCAAATTCACCTACGCAAACGGTAAACTTGTGGCGATGACGCTGCCGGAGCTGTACGGAACGGCAGAAAACGCGATTACCCTTAACAACGGCTTTGAACTCACGCTGTCCGGCGACAGTTACGCGCAGGACATCACAGCCGCAAGCGGAGGCGGCACCCTGATATCAAA
>JAGHTZ010000096.1 GCA_018065065.1 Candidatus Equadaptatus faecalis
CAGACAGACAGACAGACAGACAGACAGACAGACAGACAGACAGACAGACAGACAGACCTCCTCTTCTAAGGTAGGTTTTGGTTTTCCATACCCCTCCTTTATTTCTGAACTAAAGTTCAATTTTCAAAATTTCCCAAAAATTCAAAAAATAAACTCAAATATTGAAAATAAAAGAAGCGATGTGGTAAACACCGCAAATGTTTGTTGTGGTTTTTTATCCCCGTCTCGCGTGCCCCGGAGAGGTATTCCGCGGGCTTTTATCCCCTGTCTTCCTGCGAAATCAATAAAGCGCAGCCTGTGCCCCGGAGGGGTAGATCCAGTGGCTTTACGCGAGTGAAACGAGCGGTAAGGGTTTGATTTTTGCCAACAGCTAACAGCTGACAGCCAACAGCGGCGCGTAGCGCCAAACGAGCGAAGCGAGTACCCACCAAAACAACGCTGAAAAGCGGTAAAAATAGATAGTACAGGCACCAAAAAACAGAAACAGAAAGGGAGAAAAAAGAGATGAGAACAACAAAAAAACTTGCAGCAGTCCTAATGCTCGTATCGTTCATTTTCAGCACGGTATCGCCTGCAATGGCGGCTGGACTGGCAGACATAACGGACATAGCGGGCGGCAACGGCGGAAACGCGTTGGGCAATGCCTCAACCATCTATTTTGGTAATTACTGGCAGAACGCAAAAAGCGGAAAAAGCGGCTCGACAAATCTGAACGATTACAACAAAGAAGGTATAAAATGGCGCGTGCTGTCAAATGCTGACGGCAAAACCTTACTGTTGTCCGACCAAGGGCTGTACGCAGACGCGTTTAACCACTCAGACAGCCCATCAAAGGACAACGTATGGAAATATTCACACGTCCGTGCGATACTGAACAACACAACGGCAGACGACGGCTTTGCGGGAGACGCGTTCAGCGATAAAGAATACGCGGCGATAGCGGAAACTACGCTCAGTGATGTAGATTCCACAGACAAAATCTTCCTGCTGAGCGCAGACGAAGTGCAGAATACAGATTACGGATTTGCAGCCGGTACTTCTGCAAACGACACAAGAAAAGCGCTTGCGACAGAAATGGCGCAGCACATACCGGTGTACGGGAACGCTTACTATAGTCGCTCGACGGTTGACCTTTTTGATGGTTATCCTTATTGGTGGCTCCGGTCGCCCGGCGGCGCCAGCAAGAAGGCGTACTGCGTTGGTAACGAAGGCGACGTCAACTACACCTACGGCGACATCGGCTACTGCGATGACGCGGTGCGTCCGGCTTTAAACCTGAATCAGGAATCGGTTCTGTTCCTGTCCGCCGCCGTAGCGACAAAAAGTGATGGAACGAACTACGACAAAAACAGCAAATCGCAGGTAGGTGTCGGCGATGGTTTTGCGCTTGCAGACTATGATGGCTCCAATGGCTGGAAACTGACACTGTTTGATAAGTATGACGCAACAGAGGATACAGGTATAAAAACTCCCAATGTAACACAGGCTGAAATAGTCGGCAAAACATGGGACGTCAATGACCTTGCCGAAACGGCAAAAACCGGCACAAAAATCATTGAAATATCAGACCAGACGCCTACAGGCGATGAAGGACTGAAAATAGCCTACAACGGCGCGGCAACGGGAACAAACATGTACGTATCCGCCCTGCTTAAAGACAAAACCACAGGAAACTACGTGAACTACGCCAAAGTAAGCCAGGATGCGGCAGACACAGAAATCATAGACGTCAGCGGAATATCCGGGAACTACACGCTCTGCATCTACGGTGAACAGGAAAACGGAGATTATCAGACGGACTACGCGTCTGAATTATACAGAAAGGATATAACAATACCGACGGACATGCCCGCGCCGACAGTGAACAAAATCCTGAGCAGCGATTACGCGGCAGGAGGACTTACGGCGAAAATCTCAAATGACTGTGAACTCGGCTTTGAAGCAGGCGAATACGACACAGCCGTAACGATTGAAGACGACAAAAGCGGCAAAATCACCGCTGACGCAAGCGGAACAACGCTGACGGGCAATATCTCCGTCGGAACAGACGCGACACTCACAACGGCAAATACCTTTACGCTTGACGGAGCAATAAGCGGAGAAGGCACGATAGAAAACACAGGAACGCTCAACGTAAACGGAACACTCGCAGCAGCCGTAACCAACAACGACAGCGTAACGGCAAAAAGCGGAAGCACGATAAACAGCACAGTAACAAACGCTGCAGCCGCAACGACGACGCTTGAAACAGGCGCGGCGTTTGGTGCAGCCGGCAAAATATCAGGCGGCACGGCTGTTCTGAAAGAAAACGTGGAATTTACTGCGTCAAACCTTGACGGAATAACTGCGTTTAACGCGGACAAAGCAATCTACAACTTCTCAGCCACGCTCAACAGCGCAGACCCGTACATAACGGCAGGCAACATAATAAACGTTGACGGAAACGCCACGGGAACAATAAAACTCGGAACAATAACGCTGAACGGCACCTCCTCGGACGGCTGGGCAGTCGGAACCCCAGAAGAAATGCAATACCTGAACGCAACGGGAACAGACACCAACCTCACCGTAGACGGCTACCAAGTACAGACAAACACCGGCTACAAATACACGTTCAGCCAGGCAAAAGACGGAAGTGCGGACAAAATCGGTTACATGAGCGTACTCAAAGAAAGCGAAACTGAACTCACGCTCAAAGACCTTGTCAACAACACAAGCACCGCGGCAGGCAGTACAAATCAATACACAGTTGACGGACTGGACGAAACCACAACCGAAGACCTCGGTGCCCTTGACAACACCCTCAGAGGCGGAAAATTCGCCATAGTCGGAAGCAACGGAGACCCGGCGACAGACATACTCGACGGCAACGGCAACGGCGGAATAATCGTAGCCGATACGGAACATGGCGGAGCAGCGGGAGACGAACTCACCCTCAAAGACATAACGGTACAGAACTTCACCCCTGCCGTAACAAACAAAGAAGGCGGCACTGTCAGCCTTGAAAACGTCATCTTCAAAAACAACGAAGACTGGGACATCGTCAACGAAGGAACCGTCAACCTAACGAAAACAAACGAATTTGACAAAGGCATAAGCGGGGCAGACGGCGCGATTGTTGTGAAAGACGGCGCAAGTCTCACAGGACAGAGCGAAGGCGCAACGACAATCACGACCGACACCCTTGACGGAAACGGAGACCTCACGGCAGAAAACATAACAATAAACGTCACGGGCGACGGCGGAAGTATAGTCGGAAACCTTACGCTTGAAGACATGACAATCACAGGCGCGGGAGTTGACGCAACAGAAGAAACAGTCGCCGGTCTTAACCTCAACGGAACCGTAACGGTAG
>JAGHTZ010000097.1 GCA_018065065.1 Candidatus Equadaptatus faecalis
GGTGACGTAACGCTCAATGGAAATAGTTTTATCTCGTCAAACCTCGGAACAGTTGCCGACCTTACTTCAAACGAAGCAATCTACAACTTTAACGCTAACGTAAACGTAACAGCCGATACCCCTGCAGTTGACCAAATAACGGTAACAGACAAAGCCGAAGGCACACTGAAACTCGGCAGCGCCAACGTAACAGGCACAAGCACGTACGCACAGTGGGAGATAGGCAAAACGAAACAGGTGCAGTACCTTAACGGCGGAACAGGCAACACGCTAACAATTACGCCGGAAGGCACAACAACCGCAACGACAGAAGGCTACCTGTACACCTTCAGCCAGGGACACGAAACGCCCGGAGACACAAGCACGGCGGCGCTTGTCGGCACAATGGACATAAGAAAAGACAACGGCTACACACTGGCGCAGATAGTGCAGGACTATGAGGATACGACAAAAACGCCGGTCTTCTACGCCGGCAACGTGAACGCGTACTCGCTGCTTGAAGACTACAACAAGGACGACGACCTTGGAGAAATGCAGCACAACAACCCTGAGCGTACAACGCCGAGAGAACTCACGATATACGGCAACGAACATAAATTTGCCGGAAACGGACACACAGGCATAACGGTAACAAACGTCGGTGACATACTCAACCTCAAAGACATAAGCGAAATATCAGGCTGGAATGAATACGCCGTCAACAACGAAGCGGGAGAAGTGAACCTCAGCGGAAACACAACCCTTGCAAGCGTACTCACAGGACACGGCAGCTACAGCAGCACAGGCACAATCACCGTGGCAGACGCCTCAAACCTTGCCATGAAAGAACTTGAAAACAGCGGCACGGTCAACCTTGAAGGAGGCATACTCGGCGCGAGAATAACAGGAGGCGCCATCAACATTAACGGAAACGTAACGGCAAGCCCGAACAAACTCCGCGGAGACGAAAACAAAGTAGAGACGGGCAAGACATTGACGCTCACCTCCGGCAGCCTGAATTACGCAATCGGCGGAGAAGGCAAAGTAACGGCGACAGAAGACCTTATGGTCTTTGCCGAAATAGAGCCTGACCTGACGATAGAAAAAACAGTCGGGCAATTTGTAATCGCCAAATCCACAAAGCCTGAAATGGCAGGCAAAGCCGGAGCCGTAACGGGCAAACTTACTGTGGCGGCAGACAACCCCAACACACTGCTTGTCAACGGCGGAGAACTTTCAGGCGGAGTGGTTGTAGAAGAAAACAGCACATTCAGCAACGTGATAGCAGACGCTCCCATTACAGTCGGCGGAGATAAATTTGAACTGAACGGAAACATCACAAGCACGCTTGAAAACAGCGGCACCTTCCAAAACGGCGGACTAATCTCCGGCGGCGTAACAAACAAAGCCGGAGCGACCTTCATCAACAACTGCGACATGACCGCAGCCGGTTATGGCAATTACGCCGGTATGATAACCGGAGCTGTTAAAAACGAAGGCAGCTTTACCACAAACGCGGCAGCGGTAACAGGAGGCATAGAAAACAACGCCAACCTGACCCTTACAGGCAGCAGCGCGGCGCTTGGCAGCGAAATAACCGGCAGCGGAACAACGGTAATAGACGGTGACATAACCTCAGAAAAGAAAATAACAAACGCCGTAACCGTAAACAGCGGCAAGTCGCTTACAATAGGAGCGTCAAACCTCAACGGGGAAACAACAAACAACGGTACAGTCAACCTCACAGGCGGCACACTTGCAAAAGCAATAACCGGAGACGGCATGGTAACGCTCAAAGACACAGAAACCGCGGCAGACGTAACTGTGAACAGCCTTAAACTTGCCGGAGCCGTAACAGTCAAAGGCGTAACCTTAACGGCGGACAACAATACAGCAGCGGCAGACGGAGCCGAAATAACAGGCACCGGAGCGGACAACACTGCAATAAACAGCGGCAGTCTTGCAGGCGAGGGCAGCGCGTCATTCAAAGACATAACGGTAAACGTTGAGAAAAACCTTGACATTGCCGGAAGCCTCAGCGCTGCCAACGCAGCCGTAAACGTAAAAGACGCGGCAGTAATAACAAAAGACGCAATACTTGACGGCGTTAAATTCAACAGCGCAAACACAACAATAAACGGCGGACTCACCATGGCAAACAGCAGCAAAATAACGGGAGACGTCACAGTAAAAGGCAATATGACCTTCAAGGGCAGCGGAACAAACGAAATCAAAGGAACGGCGAAACCGTACGGCTACGTAGACTTCTGGCTTGACGGCTACAATGACAAAGACGCGATAGTCCGCAGCACCGGCACCTTTGACCTCTCGAACACAAAAACCTCAGCGGCTGACGGAGCGCCGTACGGAATAAGACTCTTCCAGGACACAGACCCGCACAGACTGCCTGAAAGAGAACAATACATAGCGCTCATAGAAGGCGGAGTAACAGGCTACAAAGGCAGCCATAACAAATACCTGCCCGACGAAATGTTTGCGCTCAGAAAAGACATGGTACTCACCGGCTACAAATACGGAGTGTACGAAGAAAACGGCACCCTGTACACGGCATACATGGATTTAATGACACTGCAGAGAGGCAAATCGCTTGCGGAAGGCAGAATGGCGGCAACAGCAGCCTTAAACGAAGCGGCAGACCTTGTGTCTGGCAACGTAATGCGTACCCTTGGCGCGACAGAAAACGAATGGCAGAGCTTTGCGGCAGTAGGAGGCTCGCACGGGCATTACGACACAGGCAGCTACATAGACACCAACGGAACAAACGTAGCAGCGGGACTCGCGAAAAAACTCAGCAAAAACACGACAATAGGCATCTTTGCTGAAGGCGGATACTCACACTACAACAGCCACAACGATGTGGAAGGCTTTGGAGCGGTAACGGCAAAAGGAGACGTCAACTACTTCGGCGGCGGCTTGCTGCTCAAAACAGAAACAGACATAAGAGGCGGAAACAGTTTCTACGGAGAAGCCTCAGTGCGCGCCGGACATCAGTCGCAGGACTATGACAGCGAAACAATACTGCCCGGCACAAGCGTACGCTACGATGCGGACAGCCGCTACATAGCGGCACACGCCGGAATAGGCTACAAACATAAACTGAAAAGCGGCAGCACCATAGATAGCTACGTTAAATACCTCTACTCGCACCAGGGAGGAGTAGATCTTACACTTGAAGCGACGGGAGAAAACGTAAACTACGAACCTATAGAAAGCCGCAGAGTGCGCGCAGGCTTCCGCTACACCAAAGAAGCGGGTAAAAACCTGAAAGCCTTCGGCGGACTTGCCTACGAATACGAATTCAGCAGCGAAGCGGCATCCTCAACGGAAGGACTTGCGATAGCGGCGCCGAACATGAAAGGCGGAAGCGGAGTGGCAGAACTCGGTATGAGCTACAAAAAGAACGGCAGTCCTTGGGAAATAGACTTCTCAGTAAACGGTGCGGCAGGCAGAAGAGAAAGCATAGGAGTAAGCCTGAGCGCATGGTACGAATTTGACAGAGCATCAAAAAAACAAAAAATAAAAGAACAGCCTTTGCCGAACACGACACTTGACGCAGCGCCGAAAACAGAAATCCCCGCCGCTGACATAGAGCAATACAAAACGCCTGTAACGATTGACACGACAGAGGAACAGGAAAAACCTGCCAACACCTCTGAGACGGCAAAAAACGTAAAAAAGATAACGACAGAACGTCAGCCGGTAAAAACAGAGGTGAAACAGGAAGCAAACAAACAAGCGAAAAGCGCGGTACAGATAGGCGCGTCGCCGGACAAGGGAGCCTGCGAAGGACTTGCGGCGAAAGCAAGAAAAGCGGGCTTTGACGCAAAAGTAACAACAGTGCAGAAAGGCAATGCAACAATATACCGCGTGAGAGTATTCTCAGACAACCTTATGTCACAGCCTCTCTTGAAACAGGTTAAGGCGAAAGGCTTTGACGGCTTTGTCGCAAAAGACTAAGAAAATAAGAAACAAGGGGTAATAACAAACCGGCGCGGAATTTCTCCCGCGCCGGTTTGTTAGAATAAAGTATATTTAACGTTACTGTTTCGCGGATAATTTTTTGTTAAGGAATTTTACTACCTGTCCGACACAGCAGGCTGAAAGCACCGTCCCTTCGCGTATAACGATGTTGCCTCCGGTGAATGACGAAAAACCGCCGAGGAATATAAGCTGTATAAGCAGGGCAAGCGTTATAAGGCTGACGTCAACCGCTGTTTTGCAGTCGCCGAACACTTTTCCCGTCGTTGTAGAGATTGCAAGGGCAAGACCTTCTGCGGGCATCGGCACGAGCTTCGGTTTAAGGTAGGTGTAAACGCCGATTCCGATTATCACTATGCTTGCCGCAAGATAGACGAAACGCACAGCGTAGCAGCCCGGTTTCGGAAATCCCGCGAGCAGGTGTCCGAATGCGTTGGGATCAATTCCGACAAGGTCAACCATAAAGCCGAAAACTATCGCGAGCGGAATTCCGAGTACGTTCATAAAGTTGAATTTTTTGCGCAGTACGATAAACTGCGCCGCTACGAGCAGGCAGTAAATAACCATTACCATTTTTCCGAGGCTGAAGCCGAATACGACTTCAAGCGCGCGCGGAACGGAGCTTACGGGTGATATTCCGAGTCCCGAAAGTTTGGAAACGTTGATGCCCACTGCTATTATGAGCAGCCCGGTGATGTAGGTTGTCAGTCTTTTCAGCATAATGTGTTCTCCCCGAAGTAGTCAATTTTCATTGCACGTTTTACGTCCGAAAGTGTTTCTGCCGCTGTTTCGCGGGCTTTATCGCTGCCTTTTTTGAGCATTGCGTAGATTTCGCCCATGTCTTTTGCAAATTCTTTTCTGCGTTCGCGTATCGGAGTGAGTTCCTCGTTAAGTATTTCGTTGAGGAAACGTTTGACCTTCATGTCGCCGAGACCGCCTCTCGTATAGTGCGCTTTGAGTTCGTCAAGGTTCGGATATTCCGGCAGATAGCGCTCAAAGTGCTCAGATTTGCAGAAAGCGTCGAGATAGATGAAGCAGGTGTTTCCTTCAAGATGCCCTGGGTCTGAAACCTTGAGATGCAGCGGGTCTGTGTACATTGACATTACCTTCTGCTTAATGTCGTCAGCCTCGTCCGCAAGGTATATGCAGTTGCCGAGAGATTTGCTCATCTTGGCTTTTCCGTCGGTGCCTGGAAGTCTGAGACAGGCTGACTGCGATGGAAGCAGAATGTCAGGCTCAACAAGAACCGGCGCGTAGATTTCGTTGAATTTGCGGACGATTTCGCGTGTCTGTTCAAGCATGGGCTTCTGGTCTTCACCGGCGGGAACCGTTGTCGCCTTAAAAGCGGTGATGTCCGCCGCCTGACTGATCGGGTAGGTAAAGAAGCCTACGGGAATGTTTGCCTCAAAATTTCTCAGCTGAATTTCAGCCTTGACAGTCGGATTGCGCTGCACGCGGGCAACGGTCACAAGGTTCATGTAATAGAAAGCAAGCTCCGTAAGTTCCGAAATCTGCGACTGGATGAAAATTGTCGATTTTGCAGGGTCAAGACCGACTGCAAGATAATCAAGCGCAACCTCGCCGATGTTGCTGCGGATCTTGTCCGGATTGTCGAAGTTGTCGGTCAGCGCCTGCGCGTCGGCAAGGAACACGAAAATTTTGTCGTAAAGCCCGGAGTTTTGAAGCTTTACGCGTTCCCTGAGGGAACCTACGTAATGTCCTATGTGAAGCTTGCCTGTCGGACGGTCGCCCGTAAGTATTATTTTGCTCATGCAAAGCTGCCTCCCTGCGGCGTATTTTGTTTGACGCGTTCTATTTTATATCTTATTCCGAATTATGGCAAAGGCGCAGCGGAATTTTGAAGGGTAATTTATGATTTATGAATAGCGTTTCAAATGATGCCGGAAAGTGCAGCCGTACGTTAAATGTGCCGTTAAGGCTGCGCAGACGCCGTTTTACGCGATAATGTTTGTTTCTGGAATGAAAATTTATCAATGATAAACGTGAGATAAGAAATTGACCTGTTTTGATGTTTGGGCAGAAAAAGAACCGGCTCCGCAAAAGCGGAGCCGGCGTAACTGATTTAATTTTTTTTCTCAGCGGCGGCAAAACTAAGCAGACGCCGAACCTCGTCACAGCTTTTGCCTGAACGTTCGGCAAGAAGCCTGTAACCGAAATTGTCGTGCCCCGTGAATTTTGAAATATTTTTTGCGTCTTCCGTCCACGGTCCGTCCGGCGCGGTTTTCAAGAGGCGGCGTACTGCCGCGTCTGCCATTATCAGTTCGCCGAGCGCAGGATGGTGCGGTCCGCCGAGAACAGAAGCCGCCAAAGCCTCGGTCTCCTGAAGTCCTACCCGAATGACGTTAAAGTTGAGCTCTTCCGCTTCGGCAAGCAGGCGTCCGCCCCATTCGACAGCCTCATTCACGGACAGCGGCTTGTAGGTTCCTGCCTGCAGCATGGAAGCAAGCTCTGTTCCTTCAATTACAAGGCAGGGATATATTCTTAAATCCCATACCTCGGAACTTTTGATTTCGGCAAGCCTTTTCAGGTCGTCAAGCGAACTTTCAACAGTCTGCGAAGGCAGACCGATCATAAGCTGTACGCCGAGAGGAAAACCTTTTTCAGCCGCGCCGGCGACGCTTTTAAGCAGCGCGTCGGGGCGCAGATCCCTTTTGCATGCGTGCAGGACGTTTTCATCAAGCGACTGGATGCCGAGTTCAATGCGGCTGACGGGATATTTTTTCAGCAGAAGGCATACATCTTCGCTGTCCAGGTCGTTGGGATAGGTTGAAAATCGTATAGTGCTGCCCTGCGGAGCCGCTTCTGTTGCCGCGTCAAGATATTTTTTGACTGTTTCGTACGGAAAACGCAGAAAAGAGCCACCGAAGAAGCATACCTCCCGCGGTTCTTTAAGCTCTGCAAACGCGGAACGCACAAAAGCGGCGTCGGGAATTTTATCCGCGCCTGTTATTTTGTTCTGGTTGCAGTACACGCACCGTCCCGGACATGCCGCGAACGGCAGAAAGAACGGAAACTTCTTCATCTCAAAAGTCCTCTCAGAGTTTATGCTGTAATTATACCTCAGCGGCGTTATAATAGTGCCATGAAGAAAAGAAAATCACATTCAGGCTGTCTGCTGTTCGCTGTATTGTTGTTTGCGGCATTTTTCTGCGCGTACAAATTTCCTTCATACGTGAAGGAAGAGCGCGGAAAACTTGCCGTGCGATGGAACAGCGGCTGTGCGGCGTGGAAAGACAAAAATTATTCCGCTGCGGAAAATTTTTGGAATCCCGTATCGCTTAAGCTGCTTCTGCTGCGGCGTCCGGCAAAATTTCTTTACTGGCGGGCTGAAGCGCTGGAGGAGCTTGGCAGAAAAAAAGAAGCTGCGTCTGTCCGCAGCAGGCTTCTGTCGAAATACCCTATGGATTACTATGCTTTTCTGCTCGTTCCGCACGCCGGAGGAGTGAACGCCGGTAACAAAAAATTGCTCCTTGAAGAGGCGGAGAACAATTTCAGAATGCCGTTTGAAGAAGATGTGCTGGCAGCGGAAAAAAAGAGCGGTGTTGACAGGGCGCTGATTTGGGCGGTAATGAAGCGGGAGAGCAAATTCAACAAACAGGCTGTCAGCGCTTCCGGTGCGGTGGGACTTATGCAGCTTATGCCGTCAACCGCCTTTGAAACGGCTCAAAAAAATGGCATGGGAAACGTTGACCTGTACAGCCCGTACCAAAATATTCTGCTTGGCGCCCTGCAGCTGAAAGCTCTGCTCAAACGGTACGACGGCAGCGTAATTTCTGCCCTTGCCGCCTATAACGCCGGTCCGGCGAAGGTCAGCGCCTGGCATAAAAATTTCGGAAAAGGAAAATTTTGGCTTGAAGAAATACCGTATGCCGAAACAAGGGAATTTGTACGCTGCGTTTTTGAAAATTATTCCGTATACAGAATGCTTTTGACAGAACGCTGACAGAATTGTATAGTATCCGCTGATAAATAACGATGCAGGGGTACCGTGCACGGGCACGGTTGAGAAGGCAGACGCCTACCCTTTGAACCTGTAGGTTAATACCTGCGCAGGGAGCAAAAAAAGTCTGCCGCGAGGCGGCTTTTTGTTTTGGAGATGGTATTGTGAACAAAACTGAATTAAAGCAGAGAATTTTTTCTGCCATGAGCGCGAAGCAGAAAGAACGCCCGTTTGTGCCGTCTGTCACCAATTACGTGACTGCCGGTTTCGTCGCCGACTGTCAGCTTGCAGCCGGCTGTTCGGCGGCAATGGTCACCCTTCCTGACGAGGCATGTGAGGCTGCCGCAAAATGTTCCGCTTTTTACATCAACCTCGGGACAATTTTGCCGGTGTATGAAAAAACTGTTCCAAACGCTGCAGAAAAACTTTGGGTGTTTGGGAAGCCGTGGGTGCTTGACCCTGTGGCGGCAGGGCTTGGAGAAACGAGAACAAAACTGCTGCTTGAATTAAAAAAATACAAACCGGCGATTATACGCGGCAACGCGTCGGAAATAATAAATCTGGCGCGGATTTGGAAGCTTCAGGAGGGCTCTCTTTCCGGCGGGACGGTAGATTCGTCCGCCAAAACCGAAGACGCCGCAGAATCTGCCGTGCTTCTTGCCGAATATACCGGAGGGGCAGTCGCTGTTTCCGGAAGTGCCGACTACGTTACGGACGGAAAATATGCTGTGGTCTCTTACGGCGGCTCGCCGCTGATGGAACGCGGAACAGGCTATGGCTGTGCGCTCGGAGGCATTGCCGCGTGCTGTCTCGTGCTTGCGGAACCCGTTACTGCCGCGCTTTGCGCAGTCAACGCTTTCAACCATGCGGGACGGTGCGCTGAGAAAAAGTGCAGCGGAACCGGAAGCTTCCGTCAGGCATTTATGGACGAACTTTACAATATGACAGCAGAAAAAATTGCACACAATTCTTTTGAAATTGCCGAATGCAGATGAAAAATTTTAACCTCTCTAATTACCTTGTAGCAGGTCCTGAAAACTGCACGTTCAAACCGTATGGCGAAGTTCTTGCCGCAGCTCTACGTTCGGGTTTTACCTGTATACAACTGCGGTCAAAAACTGCTTCGGACGATGAGCTTCTCAGACTTGCAGATGAGACGGCAAGAATTATCGCGGAATCCGGCAGACGGAGAGAAGTTACTTTTCTTATCAATGACAGGGCGGACATTGTCCTGAAAGCCGTGGCTTCAGGAATTAAAGTTGACGGTGTCCATGTAGGACAGAGCGATACTCCGCCTGACGAATGCAGGAAAATGCTCGGTGCGGACGCGGTTATAGGACTTTCCGCACCGCAGGAACGGCTTGATGAATACCTTGAAAACGCAGATCTGTCCTGCGTTGATTATTTGGGACTTGCGCCGCTGCACGAAACGGAAACAAAAAAAGATCTTGCCAAAAATAACGAAAACAGAACGATTATCCCGACGCT
The DNA here is from genome assembly GCA_018065065.1 of Candidatus Equadaptatus faecalis. Lineage (NCBI taxonomy): Bacteria > Thermotogati > Synergistota > Synergistia > Synergistales > Synergistaceae > Candidatus Equadaptatus > Candidatus Equadaptatus faecalis. The sequence goes on from JAGHTZ010000097.1 coordinate 9,428, forward strand.
TGATGAAATAAAAGAGTTTGCTGAGAAATCTCCGCTGCCGGTTGTAATCGGCGGAGGCGTAAAGAAGGAAGACCTTCCGCCGCTTGCCCAAACAGCGCTGTCGGGCTATTTTGTCGTATCAGCCGTATGCGGTGCGGAAAATCCCTGCGCTGCGGCGGAAGAGCTTGTAAATAGCTGGAACAACTTTAGAAAAGATATATAAATTGTGTAAAATACAATATTGGATAAAAGACTGCCCGAGGCAAAAAACTGGCGGTACAAAGCCCCGCAAAGGATAGACAATTACCTCTTTCAAATTTGTTCTGTCTTCTGTTTCTCTGTAAATATAAACTTTGTAAATGATAATTTTTTTAGATATAGGACATAAAATTTCTTATTTTTGTTAAGTTTATTCCAAAAATATTGTTCATAATAAATAAAATGCGCAAAAAACTTGACGCAGTTTATATTTTACGGTTAAGATAGACGGTGCGCGACGGCACTTAATTTGGAGAAAACTGTTTGTGCAAAGCTGCGCGGTTATGTTTGGAGGAAGTGAAATGGATATATTCGGAGGCAAAAGAAAAGGCTTGGGCGCGGCGTGTGCGCTGTCAACAGCATTTTTTTTCCTGTTGATCGCGGTTCTTGGCCCTGCGTTTGCCGTCAGCATTTCTAACGGCGGTGTGCTTCAGGCTGATGCCTACCGCTCTACTGCACCGGAGACGGCCCCTGAGTACCGCCCGCCGATTTTTGTCGCGCCGGTGCGGGAAGAATACTCAAGTGAAGAATATTTAAATGCAGAGACGAAACCGAAGACCGTCTATGCTGAGCCTGTGCTTAAGGCTGTCAGGTACATGCGTATTACACCGGAACATCTTTCCATGTGGGCAGACAAAAGAGAAAATACGGTACTGAAAGCCCTGTCGGAACTTCCTGCCGACCAGCAGCGCCGCATAGCCTGCATAGCGGCATACATACGCGGCTGCAACGGACGGTTGTCTGCGGAAACAATATGGCGTGAGGCGTGCGCGATGTATTTTTACGGGAGACAGTACAATATAGCGCCGGAACTGATCGCCGCAGTCGCAAAAGCTGAAAGCACGTTTAATTGCAGTTCCGTAAGCCGTCACGGCGCGTGCGGAGTTATGCAGGTGATGTACTCTGTCCACAAGGGCGCTCTTGCCAAATACGCAATAGTTTCTTCAAGAGATCAGATTTTTGATCCCGAACGCGGAGTTCATGCCGGCGTCTTCGTTCTTAAAGGCTACGTTAATGCCTGCGGTTCGGTTCAGAAAGGACTTATGCGCTATCTTGGCGGACACTCAAACAAATATTACATGAGAGTTCAAAACAACGTTACAAGAATGAGGCAAACAGGGGAAAGGCTTGGTTTGTAAGCTGCGTTTCTTGGTGTTCTGAACAAGGGAACACTGAAATTTACTGAAATTAGCCGGCACGCGCCGGTTAATTTTTATTCAAAAAACAGAAAAAGATGTGGATTTTTTGTTTCCGTATTATAATTGGTGCAGTTTTGAAAGGAGCTGTTTTGTGATGGATTATAAAGAAGTTCTTGAGAAGGCAAGACCTGAGCTTGGCAAATGCAAGGGCTGTCCCGTGTGCAACGGAAAAGCCTGCGGAAATCTTGTGCCGGGACCCGGCGCAAAGGGAAGCGGAACTGTTTCCGTGAGAAACTACGACAAATGGCGCGAGATATTGCTCAACATGGATACGATATGCCCGGGCGGCGAGCGCGACACGTCAATCGAGCTGTTCGGAAAGAAATTTGCGCTGCCTGTTTTCGCAGGTCCCGTCGGACTTGTACAGGTGCATTACGCGCCGAAATACGATGACGTAAGCTACTACGAAGTTCTCGTAAAAAGCTGTGCTGAGGCCGGTATAGCCGCATTTACCGGAGACGGCGTGGTCGCGAGCGTCATGGAAAACGGCACGCGTATTATAAAAGACAACGGCGGAATCGGTGTTCCCACGATGAAGCCGTGGGGCATAGACGTAATCAAGGGCAAGCTTGACCTTATCCGCAAATGCGGCTGCTTCGCGATGGCAATGGATATAGACGGAGCAGGACTGCCGTTCCTGAAAGGTCAGACCCCGCCTGCGGGCTCAAAAAGCCTTGAAGAACTCAAAGAAATTATTGATCTTGCAGGAGTTCCGTTCATTGTAAAAGGAATTATGACTGTCAAAGGCGCACTGAAAGCAAAAGAAGCCGGAGCGCAGGGCATCGTTGTTTCAAATCACGGCGGACGGGTTCTGGACGGAGTGCCGTCAACGGCGGAAGTGCTTGAAGAAATTGCCGGCGCGGTGAAAGGTGAAATGAAAATCTTTGTCGACGGCGGAATAAGAAGCGGACTCGACGTATTCCGTGCACTTGCTCTCGGCGCGGACGCGGTAATTATCTGCCGCCCGTTTGTCAATGCCTGCTTCGGCGCAGACGCGGAAGGCATAAAAATCTACATTGACAAAATCGCAGCCGAACTCAAAGACACGATGGAAATGTGCGGCGCGCGCAGCCTTGCTGAAATCACGAAAGATATGGTAAGCAAAGCGTAATAAAGTTGTAAGAAGCTATAAGCTGCAAACTGTATGCTGTAAGCAAAACCAAAGGCAAAAGCGGACGAAAAATTGGAAGCGTAAGTGGCGTAAGTTTCTGTCCTTACGCTTTTGTTTCAAATAAAGGCTTGCGGAGCAAGGGTAATTCGTCATTGGTCATTGCTTTTCTGTTGCTTTATTCCGAGTTTTATGTTATAAACTTGCGCAGGGAGAAGGAGAGCCTTCTCCAAACGAGACAAGATCAGACAGGGTAGCAGAGAAGAGCGCAGAATACAACGCTTGTTTCACCCTGTCCCCGGACAGGGTTTTTTGTTGCGGAACGGAGGAAAATTTATGACGGACAAGCTTTACATGGGAAACGAGGCAATAGCGCTCGGCGCTGTAAACGCCGGTGTTAAAATCGTTGCCGGATACCCCGGCACACCTTCCACGGAGGTAATTGAAACAATTCTCCGGCAGAAGAAACCTGACATCAACGTTCAGTGGTCGGTCAACGAAAAAGCGGCAATGGAAATCGCCGCGGGCGCCTGCTATGCCGGAGCGCGCTCGCTTGTTACGATGAAGCAGGTCGGGCTCAACGTTGCGGCAGACCCGCTTATGAGCCTTGCGTACATCGGCGTAAAAGGCGGACTTGTAATGCTTGTTGCGGATGACCCGGGTCCGTGGTCGTCTCAGACGGAGCAGGACACGCGCGGCTTCGCCAAAAACGCAAACCTTCCCGTCTATGACCCTGCCTCGCCGGAAGAAGCCTACGAAATGACAAGAGAAGCCTTTTCGCTCTCGGAAGAATTTGCGCTGCCGGTATTTGTGCGCCCTACGACGCGCGTCTGCCACGCAAGCGCGAGCATTGACATTCCCGACGCGCGGGAAACGGCGAAAGAAGCGCCCTGCTTTGAAAAACGCCCTGAATGGTGCATCTTCCCTGCGCTCTCCTACAAAAAGCACGGCGAACTTGAAATAAAACAGAAACAGCTCTCCGACAAATTCAGCGAAAGCCGCTTCAATACGATAGAGGGAAACAGCAGAAAAGGCATAGCCGTATCGGGCGTATCCTATCTCTACGCGAAAGAAGTCATAAAAGAATACGGGCTTGACGTAACGCTTTTCAAGGTTGGCACGCCCTATCCGCTGCCTGAGAAAAAAGCGGAAGAATTCTTCTCAAAGGTTGACTCCGTACTTGTAATAGAAGAGCTTGACCCGATAGTTGAGGAAGGACTGCTCCTCATAAACCAGGGACGCGTTGAAATATTCGGCAAACGCACGGGACACACACCGTGCAACGGCGAATTCAGCTGTGAAATCGTAAAACGCGCGATATTCAAATATCTCGGAATTGAAGAACAGCCCGAAACCCCTGCCGAAACTCCGCAATTCCCCGTGCGTCCACCCGTGCTCTGTCCGGGCTGCCCGCACCGCGCCTCCTTCTACGCTGCGAAAGTCGCAATGAAAGACGAGAAAAAAGTAGTGTACTGCGGAGACATAGGCTGCTACACGCTCGGCAACGCGGCTCCGCTCAACGCGACAGACACCTGCCTCTGCATGGGAGCGGGCATAACAATCGCGCAGGGACTGCAGCTTGCCGAAGAAGGAATAAAAACCATATCCTTTATCGGCGACTCATCCTTCTTTGCCTCAGGCATAACCGGAATAATCAACGCCGTATATCAGAAAACAAAAATTACGCTCGTCGTGCTTGACAACCACACGACGGCTATGACCGGACACCAGCCGCACCCGGGAACGGGCTTCACTGCAATGGGCGAGCCCACGAAAGCGCTTGACATTGAAACGCTGCTCCGTGCCTGCGGAATGGAATACGTCAAAAAAGTCAATCCGTTTGACTTTGAAGCTACGGTCGAGGCAATCCGCGGAGCGAAAAACTTTGACGGTCCGGCGGCGGTCATAACGGAAGCTCCGTGTGTATTCAAAGCGCCGAAACCTGTCAGCACGCACCGCGTAAACGACGCCTGCATAGGCTGTCTCAAATGTATAAAAGAGATAGGCTGTCCCGCAATGACGCCGGACGAAAACGGCAAAGCCGTAATCAACGAAGCGCTCTGCACAAGCTGCGGGCTCTGCGCCGGAATCTGCCCTGTCGGCGCGATAAAGGAGGTTTCACGCTGATGAAAAAAAGCATAATAATAGTCGGGGTAGGCGGACAGGGAACCCTGCTTGCTTCAAAAATACTCTCAACAGCCGCAATGGAACGGGGACTTTTTGTCCGCACCTCTGAAACGATAGGCATGGCGCAGCGCGGAGGCTCGGTATCAAGCCACGTCCGCATGGACGCGAAAGAGCTGTCGCCGGTTATACCGCAAGGCCGCGCAGACCTTCTGATCGGGTTTGAACTCTCCGAAGCAGCCCGCATACTCGGAAAACTCGCGCCGGAAGCCAAAGCGGTTGTCAACGCCGAAAAAATAGTCCCGACAAACGTTGCGCTCAAAAAAGGCGTATATCTTGAAAACGAATATCTTGAACTGCTGAAAAAACGCGTACCCGGCGCACTGCTTATTGAAGGCACGCCGCTTGCGCTGAAAGCAGGAAACGCCCGCTCGCTCAATGTGGTAATGCTCGGGGCGGCGTCAGGCGCCGGACTTCTTCCGTTCGGCGAAGACGAAATCCGCGCCGCGCTCCGCAAATCAGTCAAAGAGAAAACGCTTGCAGTGAACGAAAAAGCCTTTGACCTCGGACTTGAAGAAGGACTTCGATGGCGTGGATAAAAGATAATTACCAATGACCGATTACCAATTACCAATTGTGGTGTTGCAGCGAGCTGCAACATTGAAAGTCAAAACCGTAAAGCAAAAACCTTAAAAGCAGCGCATTGAGGTTTGTAATTGTTGCGGAGAGAAAATTACAATAATTGGTACTTGGTAATTTTTAACCGGTCACTCTAAAGAAAACAGTTGAGAAAAGACAAGCTCAGAGGAGGAAAACAAATATGGAGCAGACGATTATTCAGTGTCTTGAAGCCGCAAAACGGGTACAGAAAAAAAGCCCGATGTACAGGCGGATTTTTGAAGGCATAGACATTGACAAAATGAAGACGAAAGAAGACTTTGAAAGTCTTCCGTTCACCGACAAAAACGACCTGCGCGACGCCTACCCGCTCAAAGCCTGCGCAGTGCCGTTTGACGACGTGGTGCGCGTGCACTCCTCGTCAGGAACTACGGGCATGCCGATAATAATGCCATACACAAGACAGGACATTGAAGACTGGGCGCAGATGTTCAGCCGTTGCTATGAAATAGCCGGAATCACAAAGCACGATGTCGTGCAGATAACCCCTGGCTTCGGACTCTGGACGGCAGGGCTCGGCTTCCTTAACGGAGCGGAACATCGCGGGGCGCTCTCTATCCCTATCGGCGCGGGACAGACCGAAAAGCAGCTTCAGTTTATGCAGGACCTCGGCACAACCGTAATCTGCTGCACCTCGTCCTATGCGCTGGTGCTTGCGGAAGAAGTTGACAAACGCAGTCTCCGCAGCAAAATCAGTCTCAAAAAAGGAATATTCGGCTCCGAACGCTGGGGCGATAAAATCCGCGAACGCATCTACGAATCACTCGGCATAGAATTCTACGACATATACGGACTCACCGAAATCTACGGGCCGGGCATAGGCATAGACTGCGGGGAACACTGCGGAATGCACGTATTTGACGACTACGTCTACTTTGAAATAATAGATCCGAAAACGGGCAAAGTGCTGCCGGAAGGCGAAGAAGGAGAACTCGTCTGCACAACCTTCAGACGCGAAGCTCAGCCGCTCATACGCTACCGCACGCACGACCTCACGCGCTTTATACCGGGCAAATGCAAATGCGGACTGCCCTATCCGAGAATAGACAGGATAAAAGGCAGAAGCGACGATATGTTCAAAGTCAAGGGAACCAACATCTTCCCGGCGCAGGTTGAAAACGTGCTGAAACAGATACCGGGGCTTGGCAGCGAATACAGGATAATACTCAAAAATATTGAGCTGCGCGACAAAATGATAGTTCAGGCGGAAATGAAAGAAGAACAGAACTCAAGGCAGCTGGAGGAACAGGTCGTCCGTCTCTGCAAAGCGGTGCTCGGAATAATCGTCGAACCGCAGATAGTGTCAATGGGAACGCTCCCGCGCAGCGAAAAGAAAACGCAGAGAGTGTTTGACGAAAGATATTAGGTCTACCGTTTACAGGTTGCCAAAAAACTGATTAAAAAATAGTTTTTCAGCGTAATACGGACAGCGGCACGGAAATTACCGTGCCGCTTTTTTTGTGCCGCGCATGAAAATAGGTAAAAATACCTATCTGACCTGTATTGACAAATTAAACTTTGCCTGTTATTCTTATTTGCAGAAATTGAATTAGCACTCGTTCATCAAGAGTGCTAACAGAAGAAAAGGAGGGGCGGCCGTGTTAACGGAGAGACAGCTGGAAGTGGTGCTTTCGGTGGTGTACGAATATATCCGCAGCGGTATGAGCGTAGGTTCGCGCACGGTTTCCAAGAATTATCTGACCGGCCGCAGCTCGGCGACAATCAGAAACGAGATGGCGGATTTGGAGGATATGGGTTTTCTGAAGCATACTCATACTTCTTCCGGCAGAATTCCGACAACGCTCGGTTACAGGGTCTATGCGGACGCCGTTTTGCGGAGGGCGAGGAACCGCCGCACGAACGAGTGGATGGCGCACCAGCTGAGCGACAGCAGGCAGGGCATAGAGGGCGCGCTTGCCACGTCGAGCGAGCTTCTGAGCAAGGTTTCAAACTACGTCGGTATAGCGGCTCTGACCCCTCTTGATACAAAGTGCTTCCGCCACGTGGATTTCGTGAGATTGAGCGAGAGAAACGTTTTGCTTTTAGTGGTTCTCGACGGCGGCATAGTTCACAAAAAGCTTCTGAATATGCCGTGGGATATTTCACAGGAGACGCTTGAAGAGCTTGCGCGTTACGTCAACAGGCTTTCGGGCAGAAGCTGGACTGAGGTTAAGGAAGTGCTGAGCAGTTACATGAGCGACGAGCTGCGTGATTACCGCGAGGCTTACGAACAGGCGCTTGGCGAGATTGAACAGCTGCTTGAGGGCAGACGGAGCGTAAAGGTTTTTACGGGTTCCAAACGCAGGCTGTTTGACCTTCCCGATTTTCAGGACCTCGGCAGAATTCAGGCGCTCTATTCCTTTATAGAGGAAGAAAAAAATATGTCGGAGCTGCTTGAGAACGTCACGGAGGACGGGCTGAACGTGATTATCGGCGAGGAGAATGTACACCCCGAGCTGAGGCATACGGCGGTTATAACGGCGACGGCGACTGCCGGAAACCAAAGGGCAACGGTCGGCGTCATAGGTCCTGAAAGAATGGATTACGAAAGAGCAATTTCAACGATAGACAGCGTTTTGCAGAGTCTTGCTGAGGAGGCTGAATGATGAAAAAGAATAAAGAAGAAGAGCTGAAAAATCAGGAAAATGACGCTTCCGCGCAGCCGGCAGAAGCCGCGGAGCTTTCGGAGATGGATAAACTGAAAGCGGAGCTTGCCGAAAAAGACGAAAAAATCAAAGCACTGACGGAGGAAGCGGCAAGGGCAAGAGCGGATTATTACAATTTCCGCACGCGCGTGGAACGCGACAGAGAGCGCGACATGAAGTTTGCGGCAGAGCGTTCCGTCAGCGGACTGCTTCCGGTGTATGAAAATCTTGAGCGGGTCTTTGAATCGCTTCCTGATAAAGAAGACAATTTCGCCAAAGGAGTTTCGATGGTTATAAAGCAGTTCTTCGAGGTTCTTGGCAGTTTGGGGTTGGAAGAGATAAAGGCGGAAGGAAAATTTGACCCGTCGCTGCACGAAGCGGTGATGACGGAAGCGGTTAAGGACGAAGCCGAAGACGGCAGCGTTCTTGCGGTTTTCAGAAAGGGTTACACGCTCGCCGGACGTGTGCTCAGAGCGGCACAGGTGAAGGTGGGAAAATTTGAATAACAATTACCGATTACGAATTACCAATTGCGGTGTTGCAGCAAGCTGCAACGTTTGAAATAAAGGCAAAGGCAAGTAAAGAGCAATTACCAATTACGAACTACTCAAAGAAGCAATTAAAACGACACTGGATTCTGCGCTAAATTCTTCGGATTTCCGCAGAATGACGGCGGAAGAAAGCCTACAGCCTGTAACATACAGCAATGATTTATATATTTATCATAGAAAGGGAAGTGTTTTACAATGGAAAAAATCATTGGAATCGACCTCGGTACCACGAACAGCTGCGTAGCAGTAAAGGAAGGGGACAACGTTACGGTTATTCCCAATCCTGAGGGAAGCAGAACGACACCGTCTGTTGTTGCTTTCACAAAGGAAGGAGAGAAGCTTGTCGGACAGCTCGCAAAGCGTCAGGCAATAGTCAACCCCGACCGCACCGTTATTTCAATCAAACGCGAAATGGGTACGGATTACAAGGTTGAAATCGACGGACAGAAGTACAATCCGCAGCAGATTTCGGCGATGATTCTTCAGAAGCTGAAAAACGATGCGGAAGAATATCTCGGAACAAAAATTACGAAAGCAGTCATTACCTGCCCTGCATACTTCACGGACGCACAGCGTCAGGCAACGAAAGACGCAGGCACAATCGCCGGTCTTGAAGTGCAGCGCGTTATCAACGAACCCACGGCTGCCTGCCTCGCCTACGGCGTGGACAAAGAGGGCGACCACAAAATTATGGTCTATGACCTCGGCGGCGGTACGTTTGACGTTTCAATCCTCGACGTTGGCGACGGAGTTTTCGAGGTTCTTTCAACAAACGGAAACAACCGCCTCGGCGGAGACGACTGGGACGCGGCGGTTGTCAACTGGATGGCGGAAGAATTCAAGAAATCCGACGGCGTTGACCTCCGCAATGACAAAATGGCGGCACAGAGACTCCGCGAAGCCGCGGAAAAGGCAAAGATTGAGCTTTCTTCAATGACAGAGACCTCAATTTCGCTTCCGTTCATCACGGCTGACGCAAACGGTCCGAAACATCTTGAAATGAAGCTTACGAGAGCAAAATTTGAAGAGCTGACGGCAGCGCTTCTCGACAAGACTGAAATTCCTGTCCGCACGGCTCTTAAGGACGCAAATCTCCAGGCGGGCGACATTGACAAGATTCTTCTTGTCGGCGGTTCAAGCCGTATGCCGATGGTTCAGCGCAAGGTTAAGGAAATCATGGGCAAGGAACCGACAAAGGGCGTTAACCCCGACGAATGTGTGGCAGTCGGCGCCGCTTTGCAGGGCGCAATCATCACAGGCGAAACAAAGGGCATAGTCCTCGTTGACGTTACGCCGCTTTCACTCGGTCTTGAAACGCTCGGCGGTGTCTTCACGAAGCTTATTGACAAAAACACGGCAATTCCTGTTTCAAAGAGCCAGGTGTTCTCAACGGCACAGGACAACCAGCCTGCAGTCGAAATCCACGTGCTTCAGGGCGAACGTTCAATGGCGGCGGACAACGTTACGCTCGGACGCTTCAACCTTGACGGCATTGCGCCGGCGCCGCGCGGAATTCCGCAGATTGAAGTAACCTTTGACATTGACGCCAACGGCATAGTCAACGTTACGGCAAAGGACAAGGCGACAAACAAGGAACAGCACATCACGATTCAGTCCTCAAAGCTTTCAGACGAGGAAATTGAAAAAATGCGCAAGGACGCCGAAATGAACGAAGCCGAAGACAAGAAGAAAAAAGAGCTTATCGACATGCGCAACAATGCCGACAGCCTTGCCTACAACGCCGAAAAGTCGCTTAAAGAGCTTGGCGACAGCGCTACGGAAGACGAAAAGAAGGCTGTTGAAGAAAAGATAAAAGCAGTCCGCGACCTGCTTTCAGGCGACGACACGGAAGCAATCAAAAAAGCGGCGGACGAGCTTATGACTGCAATGCACCCGATCGCGGAAAAAGCTTACAAAAAGGCGCAAGAAGCCGCCGCAGCCGCGCAGGCACAGGGCGCACAGGCTCAGGACGGCGCGGCGCAGCCGGCGGACGACAACACGGTTGATGCCGAGTTCCACGCGGAAGACAACAAATAGCAGAGGAGGCGGGGCGGAATGGCAGGAAAAAGAGATTATTACGAAGTTCTCGGCGTAGAACGTTCTGCCTCTGCCGAGGAAATAAAAAAGGCGTACCGCAAGCTGACGAGGAAATATCATCCCGACGCGAACCCGGGCAACGCCGAGGCGGCGGAAAAGTTTAAGGAAATCAACGAAGCAAACGAGGTTCTGAGCGATCCGCAGAAGCGCGCGCAGTATGACCAGTTCGGCTACGTCGGCGACATGCCCGGCGGCGGACAGGGCTTCGGCGGTTTCGGCGGGCAGGGCTTTGAGGGCTTCGGCGACATAGGAGACATTTTCGGGGACATCTTCGGCGGCGGCTTCGGCGGCGGAAGCCGCAGACGCGACCCGAACGCGCCGAGACGCGGCGAGGACCTTGAATACGGGCTTCAGATTTCGCTTGAGGAAGCCTACCGCGGCGTTAAAAAGACAGTCAGCATTCCGCGCTACGACACGTGCGACCACTGCCGCGGAAACGGGGCGGAACCGGGCTCAAAAATCGAGACCTGCCCGACCTGCGGCGGAAGAGGCAAAATCCGCCAGACGATACAGACGCCTTTCGGGCAGATGGTTCAGGAGCACGAGTGCTACGAATGCCGCGGACGCGGAAAGAAAATCGTTTCGCCGTGCCGCGAATGCAGGGGCACGGGACGCGTTCGCAAACAGCACAGCGTTGACGTCAACATTCCGGCGGGCGTTGACACGGGCATAAGGCTCCGCGTTTCGGGACAGGGCGGCGCAGGAGTGAACGGCGGACCTTCGGGAGACCTTTTCATAGTCGTTGAAGTGCGTCCCGACAGCCGTTTTGTCAGGAAAGACGACGACCTTTACACAACGGTTGAAATAACCTATCCGCAGGCGGTTCTCGGCTGCGAGGTTAAAATCGACACGTTTGACGGGCAGGAAGTGCTTGACGTGCCGTCAGGCACCCAGCCGAACACCAAGCTGCGCATAAGGGGGCGCGGGATGCCGAAGCTTCGCTCAAGAAGCGGCGGAAACGGCAATATGAACGTGCTCGTAAAGGTCACGGTGCCGAAAAACCCGACCTCAAAGCAGAAAGAGCTTGTCAGAAAGCTTGCGGAGGAAATGAAAGTCAAAACAAAATAGGCAGTATGCGAAAAATTAACGGCGGGATAAATCCCGCCGTTTTTTGTAGTTTGTAATTGTTTTTTTGGAAGTTTATGCTGTATAATATGCGAAAGGCGGAACGTATTCCGTCAGATTTGTGTGTCAAACCACGAAAAATTTTTTATTGGCTCATAAATAATTTTTGAAAAAGTAAATATTTTTCAGGAGCGGACAAAATGAAAAATTACAGAAAATTTGCAGCGGCTCTGATGCTTTTCGGCTTTGTCTTTTCAACAGTCTCGCCGGCATTGGCAACTGTTGTGACTGCGAACGGTAAAAATGGAACCGCAGACAGCACAGGCATTATAATTTACGACAGCAGTCTTGAAACAAATGTAAATAAACCCAAAGCCGGAGGACCATATTCTATTGCTCTTGGCTACGGCACGACCGCCGGCGGAAATACTGCCACGGCGATGGGTGGATTTACGACTGCCAGTAACGAGTATTCCACGGCGATGGGATACAAAACGACTGCCGGCGGGAACTCTTCCACGTCGATGGGGTACGGTACAAACGCCAGTGGATTAGCTTCTACCTCAATGGGTTATGGAACAAACGCCAGCGGAAAAGCTTCCGCAGCGATGGGTTACAATACGAACGCCGTTGGGCACGGTTCTTTTGCCGGAGGAGGATATTACGTTAATTCAGACGACAACGCGGCTGGCGGTACGGCGTACGGCAACAGTTCGTTCGCGTTCGGAATAGGGGCGGTTGCCGGCGTTTCAGGTGACGCTGTTAATTACAGCGGAACGATAGCGCTCGGCAACGGGGCGCAGGCGATACACAAAAATTCTGTCGCTCTCGGCAACGGTTCCGTAACAACGGCAGATAACACAATTTCAGTCGGCTATTCCGGCGGCGAACGCAAGATAATGAACGTTGCGGCAGGGATGTATCTCACAGATGCTGTCAATTACGGTCAGATTGTTGCAAAAGCAGATTATGACGGTGGCACGCTTACTTTGAGAAACGCTGATAATGTGAAGATTACGTCAGTGGATATTCCGTACGGTGACGTGCCGGGGTATATTATGGCACTAAAAGCCCTTGATACTGACGGCGGCGCGCAGGCAGCCAGCCCCGGTTCTCTCGCGGCAGGCTACACAGCATCTGCAAGTGCCGACTTTTCTGTTGCGCTCGGTTACGCTGCCTGCGCCGCGGCACAAAGTTCTACGGTGGTCGGTGCTATGGCAGGCACCGGCACAAGCGCAAATTCAACGTCTGTAGGTTACCAGTCAGGCGTATCGAGCGAAAATGGTGTAGCTGTCGGTGCTTACGCGTGCGCGACACAGTCTGATTCAGTTGCTATTGGTTATAGGTCAAATACAACAATTTCAAATACTGTGTCGGTTGGTAATGCAGCAGAGAATATAACGCGCAGAATTGTGAACGTTGCGGACGGCGTGGGCGATTACGACGCGGTCAACAAAAAACAGCTGGACGAGGCAGTTTCGAGCGGTTCTTTGGCGTATATTGGTGCAAAGAAGAGCGCCTCCGGCACGGACGGCAACGCCTCGGCTGACGGGGCAGGCTCACTGGCGGCAGGCTACAGGGCTTTGGTAAGCACCAGCGGGGAATATTCCACGGCTTTGGGCAATTCGGCAATGGTCAGCGGCGCGAAGAACAGTACGGCGGTTGGCGCGTTTGCCTGCATTTCGGCAGGCACAGCGGTCAATTCCACTTCGCTCGGCTATAATTCAACGGTTACCGCGCAGGACGCAGCGGCGCTTGGGGCTTACGCATGCGCTACGGCCGCGAACTCCGTTGCGATAGGCTTTAATTCCTGCGCCTCGGAAAGCGATACGGTTTCGGTCGGCAATGCTTCCTGCAGCATGACGCGCAGAATTGTGAACGTTAAAGCGGGTACTTCGGCAAACGACGCGGCGACATTCGGACAGCTGACAAATTACACGGCGGTCAAAATCAAAAACGGTGAAACAACAAGTGACAATATTACAGGTTCAAACGGCTTGGTGCTTGAAGCCGGTGACAATATTACGCTTGCCGCTGACGGTGCAAACACGATAAAAATCAGTGCGTCAGGCGGCGGCACACTTTGGGAAGCGGGAGAATCCGGCACGGGCAGTATTAAGGCTAAATCCGGCGACAACCACGCAACGAAAGACTATGCTGTTGCGATGGGACTGAATACAAACGCCTCGGGCGAAGCTTCTACGGCAATGGGCTTCAAGTCAGCTGCGGAAGGCAACTATTCACTTGCGGCTGGCTTTGGGACGGAAACGCACGGCGGCGCAGCTATTGCGGCCGGTGCCGGCACCAATGCCGACGGTTACGCCGCGATAGCGCTCGGTCAGGACACAACGGCAAAGACGAATGCCGTTGCTTTGGGTTACGCAACAAAGGCTGTCGCAAAGGCGTCAACTGCGACGGGCTACGGTTCGGAAGCGTACGGCGAGGGCTCGTTTGCCGGAGGCGGACACGTAACGGGTACGCAGATAGTCGGCGGCAAGGCGTACGGCGAAAGTTCGTTTGCGTTCGGTATCGGTGCGGTTGCGGGTCACATAGTATCAGAAGAAACTACAAATCCAGATACTGGCGAACATATAGCGGCGGTTTACGGCGGCGACTATACATTTGCTTTTGGACTGAATGCCAATGCAGGCAATGACAACGCGATAGCGCTCGGCAAAGATACGAACGCCGCAGGAAACGCTTCCGTTGCCATGGGCGAGAATACTAATGCTGACGGTGAAAATTCTACGGCTGTGGGTTACGGAACAACGGCATCAGGACAATATTCTACGGCTATGAGTTTTGGAACTACGGCTGACGGTATTGCTTCCGTTTCGACAGGCTACGGTTCAGCTGCCGCTGGCAGCGGCTCGTTTGCGGGCGGCGGATATTATCTTACGGACAGCGACAACAAAACAGGCGGTACGGCATACGGAAAGAGTTCGTTCGCGTTTGGCGAAAAAGCCAACGCGTCAGGAGAAGCCTCCGTGGCATTCGGAAAGAATACCAACGCTTCGGGAGAGGCTTCGACGGCGCTGGGATTTAAGTCAACTGCGGGAGGCAACTATTCACTTGCGGCTGGCTTTGGGGCGGAAACGCACGGCGGTTCTTCGCTTTCTGCCGGTGCCGGTACAAACGCTGACGGTTATGCCGCGATAGCGCTCGGTCAGGACACAACGGCAAAGACGAATGCCGTTGCTTTGGGTTACGCAACAAAGGCTGTCGCAAAGGCGTCAACTGCGACCGGCTACGGCTCGGAAGCATACGGTGAAGGCTCGTTTGCCGGAGGCGGACACGTAACGGGTACGCAGATAGTCGGTGGCAAGGCGTACGGCGAAAGTTCGTTTGCGTTCGGAACGGGCGCGGTTGCGGGTCGCATAGTATCAGAAGAAACTACAAATCCGGACACTGGTGACCCCATAGCGGCAGTTTACGGCGGCGACTACACATTTGCGTTTGGTCAGAACGCTGTTGCAGACAAGGATAACGCGATAGCGCTCGGCAGCGGTTCAAGCGCGGGACACGCAAATTCGGTGGCGCTCGGAAGCAGCTCCGTGACGGCAGGAGAATATGAAGTTTCGGTCGGTGATGCCGCGAACAATATATCGCGCAGGCTTACAAATCTTGCGGAAGGTACTTCGACAAACGACGCTGTCAATTACGGACAGTTCAAAAAAGCTGTAGTCGAGGCAAGTTACTCGGGGGGCGTCCTGACGATGACCAACGAGGGCGGCGATACCGTGTTTTCGCAGGCATTTACTTCAAGCGGAACAATACCCGGAGCAGTCGTGTACGATAACCCTGATACAAAGACGAAAGTAACGCTCAACGCGGGAGGAGAAGCTGTAACCGTTACAAACGTTGCCGACGGTACGGCAGACAGCGACGCGGCAACCTATGGACAGCTTAAACAGAACATCACCAGAATAGAGACGCTTGAAACAACGGTGGGCAATGCTTCGTCGGGACTTGTAAAAGCTGTTGCGGACATTAAGGCGGACGCTGTTAAAACGGTAAGCTACGACGCGGCAACAGGAAAGCTGACACAGACAACAATAAACGGAACAACAACCGAAATAGGAACCATAACCGGCGGCGGAGAAGATAGTAACGCCGTACACTACAGCGCGGACAAGTCGAAAATTGAACTTTTGGGCAGCGGCGGAACGACAATCAGCAATGTGAAAGCGGGAACGGCAGATACAGACGCTGTCAATGTAGGACAGATGAACGAAAAACTTGCTGAAAAAGCCAATGCGGCAGATCTCACAGCGCATACAGGCAACAGCGGTATTCACGTAACCGCAGCGGAAAAAACAAAATGGAACGATTATGAAACGACAAAAGCGGACAAAGCGACAACGCTTTCCGGCTACGGAATAACCGACGCCTATACGAAAGAAGAAGTGAACAAGAAAATAGCGTCAGGCGGAATAGAAATTGTTGAAGGAGAAAAATTTGACGAGGACAACGACCAAAAAGCAAGCGCGACAGGTGCCGGAGCGTTTGCGGCGGGTTACAACAACAACGCAAGCGGCGTAAAATCCACGGCGGTCGGTTACGGCAACATCGTAACGGGAAACAGCTCAGGCGCGTTTGGCGACCCGAACGTTGTTACAGGCAGCGGAAGCTATGCGATAGGCAACGACAACACGATAGAGGGCGACAACAACTTTGTCCTCGGCAGCAATGTAAAGCTTGGAAAAGGCGTTACAAACACCGTAGCATTCGGTTCTGCTGACGGAAAACCGCTGGAAGTAACAAGAAGCAGCACCGTAGCGGTCGGCGGACGCACAATAAGCGGCTTGGCGGACGGCACAGCCCCAATGGACGCGGTGAACAGACGTCAGCTTGACGTTGTAAGAAATGAACTCGGCTCTGTATCAAACGAAGTAAAAGAAGTCGGCGCGATATCAGCGGCATTGGCAGGTCTGCACTACGCTGAACCGAGCGGCGAAGCAGGCGACAAACTTGTCGGGGCGGTGGCGTACGGTGGTTACAGGGGCGCAGGCGCGGAAGCGGTAGGACTTGCCTACAAGCCGAACCCGAACATGATGCTTTCCGCGTCAACGTCAATCAGCAACGGAAACGACAGTCAGAACGCGTATAACGTCGGTTTCAGTCTGAAATTCGGCAAGGGCGAAACGGCGGTGACGAGAGCCGAGCTTCAGAAACAGGTGAAATACGTCAGCGAAGAAAATAAGGCTTTGAAGGACAAAGTTGAGAAACAGGACGCAAGAATACAGGCGCTTGAAGAGCTTGTGAACAGGCTTCTGAAGAAATAACGGCGTAAAACTGCTGTACAGGCGGCGGAGAAATCCGCCGCTTTTTTGCTGATACCGCATAAAAGTAAAACCTGCACAGTCTGACAGTTCAAAAATGATGTGTTAGGCATATGGCTGTTTTTTTGATGTTAATTGCCTAAAAGCTTAGCATTTACAATAGTTTATTTAATTTTTGCCGCATTGTTCCTGTATAAACAAAAATGAACTAAAATTAAATAAAAGTTTTTTACTTTACAAAATTTGAAAAATAGTTTATTATCTTCATCGTTCTCTCCCGAAGACAGACGGGTATCAGAGCAGCGGAGGTGCGTTATGTATTTTACGGTCAGCAGCAGAATGCGACGATGCGGCAGTTCGTTTGAATTTCAGAAATCAGAGAAGTTTTGCGAAACGCGTTAAAAATATAATCAGGAGGTAAGAAAAATGAACAAAAAGGCATTGGCAATAGTTGCAATTCTTATAATTGCTTTCTGCGGCTGGTATTTTGCCGGTCACGGCGCGAAACAGGACAGCGGGGACACGATCAATATAGGTTATCTTGCGGCTCTTACAGGCGACTTTGCGGCATACGGAACGGCAGAAGCCAATTCCGCGCAGCTTATTATTGACGAAGTCAACGCAAAGGGCGGAATGTTCGGCAAGAAACTGAAACTGGTTGTCTATGACACGAAGTCAAAATCAGAAGACGCAGTCAATGCAGTCCGCAGAATGATTGAAAACGATCACGTCTGCGCGGTGCTTGGCACTAACACCAGCGGAATAACACTCTCAACCGCCCCTATCGTCAACAAGGCGCAGGTTCCGCAGATTGCGACCTGCGCGACAAATCCGCTCGTAACTGTTGACGAAAAAGGAAACGTGCGTCCCTATTCGTTCCGCGTCTGCTTTATTGACCCGTATCAGGGCAAGGTTGCGGCAGAGCTTGCAGTTAACGATCTCGGCACGAAGAAAGCGGCTATTCTTTACAACGTAGGTTCCGACTACGCGCAGGGACTTCGCGAGTTCTTCATAAAAAGCTTTACGGAGCTTGGCGGAAAGGTTGTCGCTGACGAGGGCTACCGTGACGCGGACGTCGATTTCCGCGCGCAGCTCACGAAGGTTAAGGAAAAAGGCGCCGACGTTATGTTCCTCCCCGGTATGGGCAAGGATATGGCGCTTATAATCAAACAGGCGAAGGAACTCGGAATCAACATTAAGGTTATCGGCGGCGACGGTTATGCGGATTTCATGAGCGAAATTGCCGGAGACGCGATGAAGGGCACCTACTGGGTCAACCACACGTATCTCGGCGACCCGCAGATGGTTCCCGTGTTCGCCAAATACAAGGAAACCTACAAGGACGAATGCAAGGAATTTACGAACCTCACCATGGCATACGACGCGGCGAAATGGCTCGTATGGGCAATGGAGAAAGCAGGCTGCGCAGAAGGTCCGGCAATAGCGAAGGCGCTTGAAAACACGAAAGACGTCAGGCTTACGCATTTCACGATTTCAATTGACCCGAAGGATCACAACGTAATTAACAAGCCTGCGGCAATTCTGAAAATAGCGGATGACCTGAAAGGACATTTTTACAAGGTTATCCAGCCCAAATAGCAGAGAAATTTTTTGAATACATAAAGGGCAGGGCAGCTTGCCCTTTATGTATGTTATAATGGCTGC
>JAGHTZ010000098.1 GCA_018065065.1 Candidatus Equadaptatus faecalis
AAAATCCCCGTCTTCCTGCGAAAATCGCCGATTCTGCGCAGGAACCAGTGACTTTCGCGAGCGGAGCGAGCTATCGAAAAGAAAAACAAAAAGACGCTGGATTCCGCGCTAAATCCTTGCGGATTTCCGCAGAAAGACGGAGGGAAGGATCGGATTTCCGTACCCTTGCAGGGCACAGGCAGAATGACGGAGAAGAAAAGTTCGTCTTTGTGTGAAACTTTAAGCAATATTGCTTATTGACTGAGGACTAAATCATTATATAATAGAATATGAGAATGGTTCTTATTTTTGGGGCTGGTACGATGAACAAGATGGCGGTACAGATCCGGCGTATCATAAATGAGTCGGAAAAACATCTTACGGCGGAAGAAATTTTTTCAGAGTGCAAAAAGAACGGGGTAAAGGCGTCAGTGGCGAGCGTTTACAGAAATCTTGCCTATCTTGCCGCCGAAGGCTGCATAAAAAGGCTCTCGTTTACCGGAGAGCCTGACCGTTACGACAAATCTGTTTTGCCTCACGAACATCTAATCTGCGAGAGATGCGGACGGATCAGCGACATTGGTTCAGGCGGTTTGAAACAGCTGCTTGAAAAACATTTCGGTACGGAAATTGCCTCTTACGAGCTTTCAATGCGCTATGTTTGTCCCGAGTGCAGACAGAAGGCTGAGAAGGACAAAAATTAACACGGGTTTCATGCCGCAGTGCGGCAAAATCATAAATTCGGAGGGAAATACAATGACGAAATACGCAGGAACACAGACGGAGAAAAATCTGCAGGCAGCTTTTGCAGGCGAATCACAGGCAAGAAACAAATACACTTACTTTGCCTCAAAAGCGAAAAAAGAGGGTTTTGAGCAGATAGCGGCGCTTTTCCTTAAAACAGCCGACAACGAGAAAGAGCACGCAAAAATGTGGTTCAAGGAACTTGAAGGCATCGGCGATACGGCGCAGAACCTTGCGGCGGCGGCCGAGGGTGAAAATTTTGAATGGACAGACATGTACGCGGGTTTTGCGAAAACTGCCGAAGAAGAAGGCTTCCACGCTCTCGCAGAGAAATTCCGCGCTGTTGCCGCCATTGAAAAATCACACGAAGAACGCTACCGCGCGCTTCTGAACAACGTAGAAACCAAACAGGTTTTCGCAAAGAGCGAAGTTAAGGTTTGGGAATGCAGAAACTGCGGACACATTGTCGTCGGCACCAACGCCCCTGATATCTGCCCTGTCTGCGCACATCCGCAGGCGTACTTTGAAATCAACGCGCAGAACTATTAATCCGCGGCACGAAAACCGGCGAAGGGATGGTGAAGACAAAATGAGTGCAATGTTTAAGCTTTCATACGGGCTTTTTGTAGTTACGGCACACGACGGGGAAAAGGACAACGGCTGCATAACGAACACGGTGCAGCAGGTGACCGCGGCTCCGAACAGAATTTCGCTGGCGGTGAACAAAGCGAATTTTACGCATGACATGATTTTGAAAAGCGGCGTTTTCAACGTTTCGATAATTTCCGAAAAGGCAGACTTCGAGCTGTTTAAGCGGTTCGGCTTTGCAAGCGGGCGCGATACCGACAAATTTGCCGGTTACGGCGCCGCAGAACGTGCGGAAAACGGTGTTCTCTACGTAACGGAGGGTACCAACTCGGTGCTTTCCGCGCAGGTTGTCCAGACTGTTGACCTCGGCACGCATACGCTTTTTATAGCTGACGTTACCGGCGAAAAAGTTTTGGACGAAACAGCGTCCGCAACGTATGCATACTATTTTGAGCATATTAAGCCGAAGCCGGAAGCAAAACCGAAAACAAAAGGCTGGGTATGCAAAATATGCGGCTACGTCTACGAAGGCGAGGAACTCCCTGCCGATTTCATCTGCCCTGTTTGTCTCCACCCTGCCTCTGATTTTGAACCGCTGAATTAAACAACTGTTAAAAAACCAAGCCTTCCGATTTCGGAAGGCTTATTTTTTAATGCGAAGCAGCCGGTTTAGGTTTATAATATCTGCTCAAAAGAGGTGCGGCTTTTGTCAGGCAGACACAGATTTGAATTTCCGAACAGCTGGGTAATAATTGCGTTTATGGTTTTCATAACCGCGGTTTTAAGTTGGGTTATACCTTCAGGCAGCTATGAGTATGCCGAACGGACAATAGGCGGTGTTGTTCGCCGCGCCGCGGTTGACGGGACGTTTCATTATATTGGCAAAGCCGCGGTGAAGCCCGCGGATTTTCTCGGACTGTTTGCGGCGTTTTACAGAGGCTGCGTCGAGGCGGCGGACATATTTTTTGTAATGTTCTTCTGCACGGGAACGTTCAGCGTTATGGTTGAAACAGGTGCGTTTCACGCGGGAATTTCGTCGCTGCTGAAACGTTTCGGAAAAAACGCGATGCTTGCCGCCGTACTTCTTATGTTTTTCTTCGGGATTTGCGGTTCAGCCTTCGGCATGCTCTCCGAGTTCTACGGCTTTTACCCGTTTATGACAGGGCTCGGCATAGCCGTGGGCTGTGACGCGATGTTTGGTTTTGCCATTATCGCCCTCGGCGAATACATAGGTTTCATGGCGGCAACAACAAATCCCTACACGCTTGCCGTTGCCCAGACACTTTCCGGTCTGCCGCTTTATTCTGCCGGAGCGTGGCACGTATTCTGCTTCGCCGTTTTTATGGTCACCTGCGCTCTTTACGTTCTGTGGTACGGAAAACGCGTAGCCAAAAATCCTAAAATATCTGTCCTGTACGGATATTCCGGTTTCTCGCAGTTCGATGCCGCGCAGACGGAGGGAAAACCGCTTGATCTGAAGATGAAATTTGTAATTGCCGATATGCTCGTGACGTTGTCGGTTCTTATGGTCGGACTGATAAAATACAGCTGGGGTTATGCGGAGCTCTGTGCGCTGTTCCTTGCCATGTCAGTATTTGCCGCCGCTGTCTGCGGCTGGAGTCCGAACAGATATTGCGACGTGTTTTCCGAAAGCACGAAAAAAATGTTCTGGGGCGCGATGCTTACCGGACTTGCCAAAGCCATGATGGTAATTATGCAGGACGCGCAGATAATCGACACCGTAACCTACATGCTTACGAACCTGCTTAAAAACGCGCCGTCCAAGCTTTCGGCACAGCTTATGCTGTTCGTGCACACGCTTATAAATTTCCCGATAGCCTCCGGCTCGGGCAAAGCGCTGATAACGATGCCTATAATGGCTCCGCTTGCGGACAACCTTGGTTTGACGCGTCAGGTCGCGTGCAGCGCGTTTCTTTTCGGGGACGGGCTGACTAAGCTTCTCTGGCCGACAGGCGGCTGTGTAATAGTCTGCGCCATGGCGGGTGTGCCGTACGAAAAATGGCTGAAATGGTTCCTTCCGCTCTGCGGAATACTTTACGTCGAACAGATGCTTCTGCTTCAGGCAGCGGTCAGTATGGGTCTGTAGATTCTGAAATAAAAAGCGGCTCTGCTTAATAAAATATTGTTTATTGTTGTTATGTAAAATAAAATTTAGTAACAATTATAAAAGAGTGCTTTATCCAGCTGTATCAATGCTTTGTATAATTTCTTCCTGATTTTTATCTGTTGAAGCTCCCGCAATAATTGCTCTGCACGGAAAATTTTGGACTCAACACGGAAATTTCTCCCTCAACCGGTTAACAAATCCGGGGTCTGTTTGCAGTTTGATAAGCCCGTTTTTTGTGCCGAGACGGCGTGGTACAGCACAAAATTAGCAAAAAATGTCATTTTGAAAATGACATTTTTGCCGTTAAAGCGTGTAAAATAATATCAGCAGCAGAAAAAATGAAACGGGGACAGGCTTCCATGACGAAGAAAAACGAAATCAGTATACGCTCAGGCGCGGCAGAATATCTCACCTACGCTGCCGTTTCCGGCGGCATTGAAACAAGCCTTGAAATGCGTTACGAAGACGAAAACATCTGGCTGACGCAGAAAATGCTTGCTGAGCTGTATGACGTAGATATACGAACTGTCAACTACCACATAAACAAAATCTTTGCAGACAAGGAATTATCAAGAAATTCAGTTATCCGAAAATTTTGGATAACTGCAACTGACGGCAAAAACTATGATACAAACCACTACAGTCTGCAAATGATAATCGCTGTCGGCTTCAAAGTGAACTCCGAACGCGCGGTGCAATTCCGCAAATGGATCAACGAAATTGCCTCAAACTACACGACAAAGGCGTTTAATCAGCAAGTTGCACGCAACAAGGAGAAATTTGAAGAAGATTTTATGTTCACACTTACGGCAGATGAATTTGAAAACTTGATATCAAAAAATTTGACATCAAGTTGGGGCGGTCGCAGAAAACCGCCTAAAGTTTTCACCGAACAGGGCATATACAACCAATCTACGTCTTCCTGCGGGCTCCGTCAGGAGCAGCGCAGGATCCAGCGGCGTTGTCAATAGTAAGCAGTAAGCACAATGAAACCGGCAGTTTATATACTTGCAAACGGCAGAAACGGAACGGTATACGTAGGTACTACGTCAA
>JAGHTZ010000099.1 GCA_018065065.1 Candidatus Equadaptatus faecalis
TGTGCCTGCCGCAAGCACCGTGTCGCCGCGTTCAGGTTCTGGCGTTGCCCGTTCAAGAGAAACCGCTTCGGCTTTTTCCTGAAGCTCTTTGCGTTCCGCAGCTTCCTGTTCGGCAAGCTCTTCCTCCGTACCGAACAGGTCTAAAAACATTTTCTTCTTTGCCATGTGTATCACCCCTCTTTGTTAAGAACCAATGACCCAAAAAACCAATTACTATGAGAAACAATTACCAAAAAAACCAATTACCATAAAATACAATTCCAATCTCGTCTTTCTGCGGAAGTCCGTAGGACTTAGCGCAGAATCCAGTGTCTTTTTCTTTTAAAACCCCACGGGCTGCGCCCGTAAAGCCGCTGGTTCCTGCGCAAAATCTGCGATTTTCGCAGGAAGACGGGGGATTTCTTGCTTTTGCCTTTAGCTTTTAGCTTACTGCTTTCGGCTTCCGGCTCATTCTTACTCTTTTCCCAAGCTCCCTTCTTTCGACGGGAGCTTGGGAAAAGAGGCGCAGTGCGCCTCTTGTTCCCTTACTTGCTTATCAGCATTGAGGAGTCAAGGATTCCCAGTCCGCGGATTTCGCCGCTCTTTGTATCCGGTTTGTCCGGTCTGCTAACCTTTTCAGTCTTGCGCTGCTCCTGAACTTTTGCTTTTTTTGCTTCCGTCGCAGGCTCTGCTTTTGCCGGTTTTATTTCAGCGCGTCTGTTTCCAAACAGGTCTTCAAAGTCTCTCGTACCCGCTGTCTGTACCGGTGTGCTTTCTTCTGCCTGTGATTTCGCTTTCTTGGCAGGTTTGGCTTTTTTGCCGCCGTTTCCAAATTCGTACCAGACGCTGAGGTTCGCTCCTATGCTGTCGCGTTTGCCTGTGTAGCCCGTTACGCCGAGTTCCGCTTTCCACGGGCTGCCTGCTTTGTCGTATTTGACGCCGACTTCAGCCATTCCGCTTCCGCCTTTGAATTCCGGTTCAAGCAGGCTGTATTCTCCCATGTGTCCCGAGGCTGTTCCGTCAAATTCGTATTCGTAGGCAAGCCCGCCGAAGAATTTCACGCCTTTGGCGTTTTCTTTGCTGTTGTAGCGGACACCGGCACGCAGTCTGTGACTGTTTATGTCGTCAAGGTCAAACTGTTCGTCTTTGATTGTCGGACTGTCGCTGTTCTGTCTGTTCCAAAGGTATTTGACGTATGTATCTACGTTGCTTCCGCCTTTGACGTTCCATTTGTAGCCGACCGCCGCGTGCGCTCCCATATAGGCGCCACTTGTGTCAAAGCGCGTGCTTTCGCCCGGATTGAACGTTTCGCTGTTGTAGTCGCTGTTAATATGTCCCGCTCTGAAGCTTGCTTCACCGTGCAGCTGTCCTTTTGCCGTTTTCTTGCCTTCAACTTTGGCAAACACACCGCCGCCGAAGTAGTTGACGTCTCCGTCCGCTCTCACGTTGCCCGTTTCAAATTCGTTGTAGGTTGTGTAGCGGCCGTTTCCGCCTTCTACAAAGACGCCAAGCGTCAGGTTGTCTTTTATTTTCTTTGAGAGTCCTGCCGCGACGTTTGTGCTGTTGAGGTCAACGTGGCTGCCTGTTTCATAACGGCTGCGGCTTCCGCCCATCGCCGCAAAGGCTTCCCATAACTCGCCTGCCTTTGCGCTGTCTATCGCCTGACCCGCTACGAGGTCGCTTGCGCTGTTGAGCGCCGCTGACGCGCCGAGTCTTGCTTCGCTGAAGCTCTTTGTCTGATCCGCGGCACCCTTGGCAACGTAGCCGAGCATGAGCGCGGAGTTTTCAATTCCTACGCTATAGATATATTTGTAGTTTTCTTCGCCGTTTATGCCTCTTTCCTCAATTTTGGGCTCGCCTTTGTAGTTTGCTGCCTTTGTGATGAGCGTCATTGTTTCGCCTTTGTTCAGCTTGTAGTAATCGTCCGTCTGAATAAGCCGCACTTCCGTCACGCCCGAAAGGTCTGCCGTTTCGTCAACTTTAAGGAATACGTAGCCGTTTTTCTTTTCCTCTCCGTCAAGGTTGAAGCTGAGAGTTCCCTTAAACGTAACCTTTCCTTTGATTTCGCTGCCGTTTTTCGTTTCGGTCGTTCCCTTTATCGTTATGTCTTCCGAGTTAATTTTGCTGTTGTCAAGCACCACGTCGCCCTCAACTGTGGTCTTGCCCTTTACGTTGATTTCAGAGTCTTTGCCGTCAACGTTTCCTCCAACGTTAACGTCGCCTTCAACGTTCATCTCAGCATCCTTAACGTCAAGGTTTCCCTTAATGTCAACGTCGCCGGAAACGTTCGTCGTTACGCCTTCGATAACCACGTCGCCTTCGCCCGTTATCTTGCCTGTGTCAATGACGGAGGTGTTCTTGTCTTTGCCCTCCACCGTTCCTTCCGGTCCCTTCACGACAACTTCTTCCGTGTGAAGCGTCGTGTCTTCTTCAATGACAAGTTTCGGGTCAACGATTGTCGTACCTTCAACGGTTACGTCTCCGCCGATTGTGCCAGGTTTGGCTTCAAGGTCGCCGTGAATTATCACCTCTCCGCCTTCAATCGTTCCGTCGTCCAGTATGACGTCGCCTTCAACCTCTGACGTTTCCGTCACCTTGACTGTCACGTCTTTTATCGTTACGTTTCCGGCTGCCGTCATTGTGGCTGTGGTCAGGAAGTCTGTTTCAGTTTCTTCCTCCCTGCCTTTCAGCAGTCCGTCCGCCGCCGTTATGACAAGTTTGTCCGTTGTTACCGCCGTATCGCCCTCAAGGCTGAGCTGATCGCTTACGGTAATCGTATCCGTTACGCTGTAACTGCCTTTTACCGCGCCGTTTGCCGATACAAGTCCGTCAAGTTTCGTTTCAGCGCCTGACGCGAAGTACGCGCCGTCAAGCGTGAGCGTGCCTGCCACGTTTCCGCCGTTTTGGGCAGCCACCGTCACGTCTTTGAGCGTTGCGCTTCCGGCTCCGTTAAGCGCGTCAGTGATTATTACTGCATTGTCTTTGCCGTTGCCCGTGATTACGCTTCCGTCTGCCGCCGTTACGGCGTTCAGCGCGTTGAGTGTTATGTTGCTGACGTTAAAGCTGCCTGCCGGCGTGAAGTTCAGCGCGGTTATTACCGCTTTGTCTTTGCCGTTGCCAACGTAAGCCGCGCCGTCCGCCGCTTCAAGGTTCTCAACGCCGAGCGTTATGTCGCTGAGGTTCAGGGTTCCTGTCGGCGCAAGCGTGTTTGTGACTACCGCCGTTCTGTCAACGCCGCTGCCGCTGATTGTTGTTCCGGCTGCCGCTGTTGTATCGCCAAGCGACGTGAGTGTTATGTCTTCAAGCGCTACGTTTCCTGAAAGGTCAAGGCTGCCTGCCGTTACTGCCGTGACATCCCTGCCCGCGCCTTTTACCAACGCCGTGCCGTTTAAGGCAAGCGCTCCGGCTATTGCGCTTTCCGCGCCTTCGCCTATCGCAAGCGTTACGTCTTCAACGGCAAGGTTTCCGGCACCACGCAGCGTTTTTGCCGCGATTGTTGTGGCGTCTTTGCCATATCCTTTGAGAACGTAGCCTGCCTGCGTTGCAATCGTGCCGTTTCCGGTTACGCCCTTGTCAAAGACCGTGTTTCCTTTGAGCGTGAGCGTTCCGTCGTTGACAACGTCCATTGTTCCCGTCGCTTCAAAGACAACGTTGTTAAGATTGACAATTCCACCCTCTTTGTTTGTTACAACCGTCTTGAAGTTGTTCAGCTTAATGTCTTCAAGGTTGAGCGTGTCGCCCGCTTTTCCGCCGAAGTTTCCGGGGTCGGCTACAACTATGCCGTTAAAGCCGTTGCCGTAGAGCGTGTAGTTGTCTCCCGCCGTGTTTTTGCCTCTTATGGTAAAGTCTTCGCGGTCGTCGTTGTTAAGTCCTTCAAGGTTTTCCGTCACGCTTGTGTTATCGTCATGCTGCAGTACGAACTCATTGTCTTCTCCCGATTCCCCTCTGCTGCCGTTGACCATTTCTTTCAGCGTGTAGGCTACTTCCTTGTACACGTCTATGTAACCGATTTTAACCGTGCTTTCCGCGTTGCCGGGGTCTTCGTGTCCCTGGGTAAAGACATATCTGTAGCCGTCGTTGGATCCGACAATTCTTTTGTCAATCTTCAGGGTGCTTCCTGCGTTGATTGCATCGGTGCTGAGGTACTGCATCTGCTTCGTTTCTGCAAGCCAGTCGCCGGCGGTGACACAGTCTGCCGTGAAGGTTGCCCTTTTGAGGTTTATCATTCCGTCAGCCTTGGCTGCGTCAAGCATGGTTGTCTTTACGTAAGGAGTGCCGCTTCCGTCTCCAAGCGTTACGTCAAAGATGTAGAGCGCTTCGTTTGCGGTGAGCTGTGTCAGTCCCTCAAGGTTTGCTTCGCCGTTAACCGCGCTGAATACAACGTCTTTGCCGAGCGTTACGCTGCCGCCCGTGATTTTGCCGTTGTCTCCGAACTCCGCGCCCTCTTTAAGCTCTGCTGTCGCTGCGTCGTTTGTTACCGTGCTGTTTATCACAACACCGCTCTGCGCCGTTACGCTGCCGTTGTTGGTTAAGCCCTTTGCAAGCGCTCCGCCCGTAAGGTTGAGCGCTTTGCCGCCGACAACAACGTTTGTGTCTGCCGCGACGTAGTCCGCGCTGGTTTCAAGGTCTGCCGCAAATTCAAGCGTGCCCGCCGTTACGTGCGCTCCGCCAAGCCCTGCGCCGTTAAGTTTCACCGTTCCGGCGTTGGTTATCGCTTTGTTAAGCGTTCCGTCCGTAAGCGTGAGAATGCTGCCGGCTGCTACCGAGAGCGTGCCCGTGTTGCCGAGGTTCGCCATTGTTGAGGTTACTTCTCCGCCGTCTATCGCTATGCTGCCCTCTCCCGTTACAGCCTCAGAAAGCGCGCCCGCCGTAAGAGTGAGCGTTGTGTCTGCCGTTACGTTGTTGATTGTTCCTTTAACATAGTCCGCGTCTGCATCCACGTCACCGACAAAGTTGAGGGTTCCGCCCGTTACCGCCGAAGCAAGCGTTCCGGCGTCAAGGTTGATCGTGCCGCAGTTTGTCGTGCCGTCCGCTATCTCAAGGCTGTCTGCCGAGATATTGAGTACCGCGCCGTCAGCCAGCGTCAGTGTGCCCTGCGTTATCTTGCCGTTTTCGCCGGCAACAACGCTGCCTGAGAGGTACATATTTCCTGTTCCGGTGATTGCGGAGTCAAGCGTTGTTACGTTGTCGCCCGTTCTGCCGTTAAGGTTGATTGTTCCTGCGTTGCTGACCGCGTAAGTATTCCAGCCGCTGATTTCTGAAATTTCGCTTAGTGTGAGGTTGCTGCCTGTTCCTACGGTTATGCCTTTGCGCGTACCTTCTGTGTCTCTGAACTTGTAGCCGTTGCCCACTATGGTGAAGCTGTTGTCCGGTCTTGCCGACGTCACAAGCGTGCCAAGCTCGGTCGGGGTTGTTGTAGGCACTTCATCTTTGATGTCGTAGTCGCCGGTGAGAACGTAGTCGGGGAGATCTCCTCCCTTGTCACCTCTTACAACTTCCCAAAGCTTGTAGGCGTAGCTCTTTGTTACGGTAAGCCACGTTGAGTCTGCCGCCGTAAACGTTCCGCCTGTCTTTTTCTGTCTGAAGGTGTAGCGGTATTCGTCTTTGTCAAACGCTGTCACGCCTGTTGCTTCTATTGAGGTGTCGGCGCCGCCGATAAGGTACTGCACATCCGTTGTTGTTCCTAAAACCCAGTCGTCCGGGTTACCGATAGTGCCCGTAAACGTTGCAGTGCCAAGATTGAGCTTGCCCGTTGCCGCGCCGCTGACCGTTATTTTATCCATTGTCACGGAATTGCCGTTCACACCCGTTACGTTGAAATGGTACTTCGCGTTTGCCGTTTCGTCTGAATGGAGATTGACGGTGCCCGCAAGGTTCGTATTATTGAACTCTGTGCCTGTGAGATTCACGTCGCCGCCGCTGATTGTGTAACCCTCGCCGAGCGTGCCCGCCGTCACGTTTGCCGTGCCGTTGTTTGTTACGCTGCTCTTAAGTTCCGACGCGCCGATTGTGAGCGTGCCTTTGTTGTCCACCGCGTTTGTTACGGCGAGGTTTTTGCCTGCGCCTGTCATGGTCAGGCTCTTGCTGTTTTCTATCGTAAGATCTTTCTGCGTTATGGCGTTGGCTGTTGTTACCGCACCGCTGATTATTGTTTTGCCCGTTCCCGTTATGCCGTTTGCTGCCGTTGCAAGTGTGCCGTCCGTGAGCGTGAGCGTGCCGCTGTTGTCAATTCTGGTACTGACGGCAAGTTTGTCCGCTTTGCTCGTCAGGCTGCCCGTTATTTCAAGCGTGGCCTGCGTTATGGTTTTGCCGTTTCCGTCTATTGTTCCGGCGATTATCGTTTTGCCTGCGGCTCCGCTGATGTTGTCGTACAGGCTGCCTGTGCCGGTGAGGGTAAGTCCCGTTGTGTCGTTGTTTATGATGCCGCCGACGCTTTTCAGACTGTTGACGTTCGCGCTGACCGCGCCGTTTGCCGTGATTTTGCCGTCCGTAATCGTGTAACCGTCCGCAAGCGTTCCGGCGTTGAGTATCACCTCGTCGGTATCCGCGTCGCTCTTGACATTGCTTTTCAGTTCGTCCGCGTCTATGACAAGCGTGCCCTTGTTGTCCACAACGCTTGTTACAGTGAGATTGCCCGAGCCGGTCATGTTAAGACTCTTGCCGTCTGCTATCGTGAGCGCGTTCTGCGTTACCGCGTTTGTCGTTATAACGTCGCCGTTGATTATCGTCGTGCCCGTTCCCGTTATGCCGTTTGTTGCACAACTGAGTGTGCCGTTCGTGAGCGTGAGCGTGCCGCTGTTGTTAAGTTCCGTGCCTATCACAAGGTTGCCCGCGCCGGCGTTGAGCGCCGCGCCTGTTGCGACGTTGAGCTGTCCCTGCGTTATCTTGCCGCCTGTGTCAACAGCAACGTTGCCGGTGAGATTTGTCGTTCCCGTTCCCTTAATTTCAGATTTAAGCGTTGTTGTGTTTGTTCCCGTTCTGCCGTCAAGGTTGAACGTTCCGGCGTTGTTCGCAACGTAATCGCTCCAGCCGCTGATTTCCCCTGCGTTCACAAGGCTCAGCGTCCCTGAACTGACCGTTATACCGGTAACAGCCTGCGTGCTTCCGACCTTGTAGTCATAGCCGTTTGCCTGTATCGTAAATTCGTTCGGGTCGCCCGTTCTGGCGCCAAGAGTTCCAAGTGTGCCTGTCGCCGTGCCCGTTCCGCCTTCTACAATTTTGTCATACGCTCCCGTTGCCCCGTCTGCCGTCCACGTACCGTTGATAATCGCGTAGGTTTTGACTTTGCCGAGGTCATAGGTGTCTGTTGTATAGCCGTGATTTTTCGTGACAACTTCGTACAGCGTGTAGCCGTTGTTTTTCAGCACCTGCAGATAGCCGTTTTTGACCGCGCCGCTGCTGTCTTTTGCCTGTTCAAAGTCATATTTCGCGCCTTCGCTTGTGACAGTTACAGATTCATCAAAGGTCACTGTGTTTGCCGTCGTTCCCGTGTCTATAACTTTCAGATAGCCGTAGGCGCCGATAGACATTGTTGTCGGAACATTCAGTACGTTGACGCTTCCGAGTTTCAGAACGCCGCTTGCGCCCGTCGCCTTAATGGAGTCAAATTTGCTTGAATCGACGTTTTTCGCGTTTGCTATCTCGATTTCCGTGTTGGAAAAGCCGGAGAGGTCAACGTCAAGCCCTATTCCCGCGCCTGCTACCGCGCTGAAATTGCCGCTGATTTCTATTTTGTCTGTTTTGCTTGCGGCGTCAGTACGGCTGACAAGGTTAAGCATACCCGTCCCTGCCACGCTGAGGTTCGCGACTTTGTTTTCCGTGCCGAAGTTCGCCTGCGCCGCTTTTACCTCGCCGTTGAGGCTGACGTTTCCGCCGCTGATTACCGCGTACTGTGACGCTCTCAGGTCTCCGGCTCCGAGGTTCAGCGTGCCGCCCGTGTTGTCCACAGCGTTTTTGACGTTGGCTGCCGATACCGTGAGAGTGCCTGAGTTGACCGTCTTGTAGTTAAGCGCTGTTTCAGCGGTGAGCGTGCCCTCGTTTTTCAGTATGCCGCTAGACGTGCCCGGAGTGCCCTGAAGCGCTATGCCGCTGCCAAGCGTACCCGTTCCGCTGAGGGCAAGCTGCAGACCGCTGCCTATCGCAAGCTCCATTCCGCCGGCAAAGTTCGCCGCCGCCGCGTTCACGTTGCCGTTCACGTTCACGTCGCCGCCAGTTATGACCGCCGCTGAGTTAAGAGCGCCGGCGCCGTTCAGGTTCAGCGTGCCGTTTGTGTTGGTTACCGCGCTTTGCAGCGCTGTTACGTCTGCAGCGTTTATCGTACCCGTGTTGGCAACGCCGCCTGTCAGCGCGCCGCCGTTCACTTCAAGCAGCGCTTTGTTCGTGACTGCGCCGCTCTGCGTACCCGCTGTTACCGTGTACGTGCCGCCCGCGTTGTTGATTACGGCTCCGCTGACTGTTCCCGTGCTGTTCAGTGTCAGCGTTGTGTTGTTCTCTATCTGTGCGCTTGTGTCTGTGCCGGCGCTGCCTGTCACGTTCACCGTACCGTTGTTGGTTATGGCGTTTGCAAGCGTGCCGCTGGTGAGGTTGGCAATACCGCCGTTGTTGACCGTAAGGCTTGTACCTATGTAATCCGCATTGGTTGTCAGATTGCCCGACTCGCCGACCGTGTAGTTTCCTGTTTCTGTTGAAACTTTTGCGTTTGTCGTCACGTCACCAATTATGTTTGTCGTGCCGCTGTAGCCGGATATTTCTTTTTCAAGAGTTCCGCTATCAAGATTAACGGCGCCGAGGTTGTTTACATCTCCGCCGATATTGTCCGCTGCTATCGTGAGGTGTCCACCTAGTCCAACCGATATTGCCGTGCCGATATTCGCGTTCGCCGTCACGGTGCCTATTACGCCCGTAACGCCCGTGCCGGATATTTCTTTTTCAAGAGTTCCGGTGTCAAGGTTAACGGTGCCGTTGTTTGTCACGTTACCGCCGACATTGCCCGCTGCTATCGTGAGTTTTTTGCTTGCGCCAACCGATATTGCCGTGCCGATATTCGCGTTCGCTGTTACTTCAGCTCCGGTGATGTTTGTTGTACCTGTGCCGGTGATTGTCTTGCCGGCCGCAAGCGTGCCGCCGGTGAGGTTGACTGTCGCGTTGTTTGTTACGGCGGTTTTCAGAGCTCTCGCATCCGCTTCCAGCGTGCCGGCGCTTACAGTAACGACGTTTTCTATGCTTGCCGCACTGCTCGCGGTTGTTTTTCCTCCGCCTATTGTGATGGCACCGCCTTTGAGCACTCCTTTTATTTGATTGTCCGCGCCCTTGAACGTGAACGCATTTGTTGTTGTCAGCGTGCCGCCGCTGCCTACGGAAACATTTCCGGTCAGCGTTGTGCCGTCTGACGCTGCCGTGATTCTGCCTTTTTTGCTGTCCGCTATGCTTACGTTTGTGTCATACGGGCCACTTGTACTTGCAAAAATAAGTTCCAGATCGTTTGAAATGTTCGCTGTCAGTCCGGAGGCTGCATAAGTTGCCTCCAGTGTTTTTATTACCTCTCCTTCCACGCCTGTTTTTGTGAATGAAGTTTTAGTGGTAAGCTGTGAGCCGTAGTCCACCTGATTATCTCCGTAGGGGAGCTCGCTGAAGAAACTCACCTTGTAGCTGCCGTTTGCAAGGTTCTTAATCGGAATTTTCACGTCGGTGCCGCTTCCTGACGATGCCGTGCTTGCAACCTTGGCATAGTTCTGCATTGTTCCCGCGTCGTCGTAAAGCACGGCGGAGAGGTATTTGCCGCTTCCCGTACTTGCCCCGCTGTAGGTTACAAGCAGTCTTTCGCTTCCATCCTGATCGTCTATATTCATCACCTTGCCGGTGGTTGACACAGCAGCCGCCGCAAGTTTATTGACGTCCCAGCCGCTGGCAACGCTTGTCTTGGTTATGGTCGGTTGTGCGAGGGCTGTGTCCACCACCGTGAGCTTGTAGGTTGTGGGGGTGACTTTCGACAGTGTAAAACCTTCCCCTGCGTTTACTAAGCTTTTGCCGCCTTCAGAGATAGTTTTGAAAAGCGGAGCGGAGAAGAGAGGAGATTTGAGACTGATTGTCAAAGCGGGACGCAAAAATGCCCAGCCTTTGGAGTTATACCAGGAATAGCTACTTTTCTGGGAAAACACAACAACAGTTCCTCCCCCCCCCGTCCGCGTCCACCAATTATTGATCCCACTAGCGGACTTGAGTATATCCTGCACCGGCATGGTCTCTGCATCAGTTTTTGTAAGAAGATACAGGTGGTCTGTGCCCACCCCGTGCTCTTCTGTCGGAGAGTTCAGTATAAGATTCTGCGACACACTGCCGGCACCGCCGGAGATGACTGCCCAGGAAAGCTTGTTTATTGCGCTCATGTCTCTGTTGGAAAGATTTATCATGTTAGTCTCAAGCAGATCATGGACAAGATTGCGTATTGTTGCTTGCGAATAGTTATCGATGGTTCCGCTATCGTTAAAATGTACATAACCCTCACCACTCATCCCAGAACCATGGGGTATGATGTCGGATGTTATGAAATAGACGTTGCTGCCATCTGTTTTCCACACCTTCCAGGTTTGTCCGAGAAAATTGTATGTGTTTGTGTTGGACGCTGCCACGGTCTTAGATATCGGGGTGTAGCCTAATCCATCATTTGTTATCCATGCCACCGCCATCGCCGGCGCTGCCGTGCCGAAGATAAACGACACGAGCATCAGTATCGCCGCTGCCTTTCTGAGTTTTGTTCTTAACATTGTTATCCTCTCCCTTTAGAGAATTTTGAATTTTGCTGCTTTGTTGCTTTTTCTATTTGTTAGATTACACTTATATGAGGTTGTGTAATATTAAAACCAATGACCCAAAAAACCAATGACTATAAGAAACAATTACCAGAAGAACCAATGACTATAAAATACAATTACCATGAAAAACAATTACTATCTTGTCTTTCTGCCTTTTTATTAGTCTTTCTGCGGGCACGAAGTGCAGCGCAGAATCCAGTGTC
>JAGHTZ010000100.1 GCA_018065065.1 Candidatus Equadaptatus faecalis
TGCGCGAGCGACCGCGTGCTGCTGAACCTGAACGTGCAAGGCTGGACAGGCGTGCAGCGCGGTATCAGCGGCGGCGCAGGCGCGACGATTAAGTTCTGATGCCCCGCAAGAAAGGCTTTCCTCTTGAACAGAGAGGATCTTACGCATAATGAGTTGCACCTCGTCAGCTTCGGCTGGCGGGGTGTTTCTCTTTTCTCTGCCCGCGCCAAGAAAAAACGATAATATGACAAAGAAAAACCTTGACTCCCCCCCGATACTCTAAAATGCAAAGCGTTGAGTTGCAATAACTTACAATGCAACAATAAATAAAACCTCTAATTCTTTAACTTTTAAGGACTTATGAAAAAGACTTTATTCGCTCTGCTGGCTCTCGCTACGATGATGCCCGCTATAGCCTTCGCCGAAATGGGGAATCTTATCGTTAGCGGGAACTGGAATTTTGGCTTTGGAACAGCTGACATCTATAACAACGATAAAGTTTTAGACAACTATTCCTTCTATATACTTGTGCGAGAGAATACAACTGCTTCCTTGGTTTCCTCCGCAATACAGGAGCAGACACTCTCCGAATTCCTTGCCGATGCAGGGCAACGATACGAATTTAACGAAACAAGCTACGATACCATCAATTGTGGTTTTTACGGCGATTCAGGTTTGTCCCGCGATATTTCCGCCTCAGACACTTGGGGCATTTCAGTTTACCAAAACGGAGACAAGGCTCTGTTTCAGGTGCGTGAAGTCTATGATTTTTGGGTGGAGAATAACGACATGTTAGCGTATTCCGATTATAACATTCCCTACACCTCCTTCAAGTCAGACTCCCCCGCCGTCCCCGAACCCGCCACGGCAACCCTCTCTCTGCTGGCTCTGGCTGGCTTGGCTACCCGCCGTAAGCGCAAGTAAATTTCCCTAAAATATAAAGAGTTGCGCTCCGTTGGCTTTGGCTGGCGGGGCGTTTCTCTTTTGGGCTGTACTCGGCAATCAGCAACGGCAGCCTTGGTGTAGGCAAGCAACTTTTGTTAGCTTGTCATACACTTTTCCTTGAACGCCCCGCCGAGGCATGCTAAAACAGAACCCTATGCAAATGCCATACAGAAACGCGTTGTTAGGGTGCATCCTTGCCGGGGCGAGCGCGTTGCCTCTTTCTGCGAGCTTGGACATCAGCAAAACGGGCATAAACGAGGCATCCGTCAACATACGAGACGAGATATTGACCGTCTCCGCTGTGATGCAGGAAGTAACCTACTATCAACATTACAACGGCGTAGCCAAACTGTACCTGTGGGCAGGAACGAAACTCACGATGGATGAAAGCATCAACGTGAACCGAGGCGGCGAGCTGAAAGGGGACGCCGAACTCATCTACCAAGACAACCAAACCTGTCTCACTATCGGCGGCAACGGCTCATCATTCAGCTGGGGCAGCAGCACCACCCTCACCATCATCTACGCACCGACAGCAACCCCGACAGAAGAAATCCAATGGCTGAT